>NZ_KB911279.1:0-198791 GCF_000383455.1 Methylobacterium sp. 285MFTsu5.1
GTTGATGCCCCGCTGGATCTCGCCCAGGATCCCCCGCACCTGCCCCGTGGCCGCCTTGGCCTGGTCGGCCAGGAGCTTCATCTCCGAGGCCACCACCGAGAAGCTGCGCCCGCTCTCGCCGGCCGCGGCCGCCTCGATGGCGGCGTTCAGCGCCAGCAGGTGCGTGCGCTCCGAGATGTCGTTGACCGTCTCGATGATGTCGCCGATCGTCTGGGTCTTCTCCGACAGGCTGACGATGTTGCCCGCCACCGCCTCCGCCTGCTCGCGGATCGCGTCCATGGCCTTGGCGGTGTCGGACACCGCGCGCAGCCCCTGGCGCGAGGTCTGGGCGGTCGCCTGGGCGGTGGCGATCACCTCGGTGGCGCGCTTGGAGATCTGCGCCCCCGAATGGGTGATCTCGTCGACCGTGGCGGCCGTCTCCTGCACGGCGGCGAACTGCTGCTCGACCGAGGCCGCCTGCTCCTGCGCCGAGGCGCGGATCTCGGCCGCGGCCGCGTTCAGGTCCGCCGTCGCCGCCCGGTTCGTCCGCGCCAAGTCCGACAGACCCGAGACCATCGTGTTCAGCGTCGTGCTCAGACGGCCCACTTCGCCGCCGGCGCGGACATCGAGCGTGCTCGACAGGTCGCCCTCGCCGACCCGTCCCACGAAGCCCATCACCGCCACGAGAGGCCTGACGACGAGGCGGTTGATGGCGACCCCGATGCCCAGGCAGATCAGCAGCGTGATCAGCGTTCCGCCCCAGAGGGCGAGGCCCTCGTTGCGCTCGCTCCGCGCGACGCGCTCGGCCAGCGCGGCCCGAACCGCTCCTTCGAGACCCTCGATGGCCGCGAGCTTCTCGCGGAAGGTGTCGAACAGCCGCTTGCCCTGACCGTCCGCCTCGATCTTGACCGCCTCGTCACGCTTCGCCGGATCGGCCGCGATTCGCACGACGACCTCGCCGACCTCGGTCTGCCAGCTGCGGGCCGCGGCCACCGCGTCGGCCAAGAGGCGCGTCCGCTCGGGATCGTGGCCGATCAGGGTCCTGAGCCTGTCGATCGCCTCGTCCAGTGTCTGGCGCCCCGTGCGGTAGGGCTCCAGGCTGCCGTCGCGGCCCGTGATCAGGTAGCCGCGCAGTCCGGTCTCCTGATTGAGCATGGCCGCGCGGAAGCCGTCGAGGGCGCGGATCAGCTGGTTGGACCGGCTCCGGGCATCGGTCGCGTCCCGCAGCTGATCGGCCGTGATCAGGACCGCGCCGCTGGTCAGGACCGACACCAGGGCGATGACACCGATCGCACCGCCCAGGATGCGGTTGAGGCCCAGCGTTTGCGGCATCGTCTGCTTCATCCTACGCGGCCCCGCGGACGGCTCTGGCTGAGCCGCGACCGGGGCGCGCTCGCCTCTTAGCGCCGCCGCCCGGCGGATGCGAGCCGCAGCGCCGGGTGCTGGTGCGATATTTACGAGTTGTAAACCGACGAGCGACTTGTACTTGTGCAAGCGAGCGATTGTGTATGCATCTAAATAGCGAGAGCCGCAGTTTTCGATCGTAAAGGTTTTTCAGAGGGCGTTTGCGTCGCGCGAGATGTTGATTTCTTTCCTGATCGATACCGATCGCAAAGCGGATCCACTCGACGCGAACCTTCGCGCGCGGGCCCGCGTCGAGCAGCTCGACGTCGCGCTCCGCCTGGTTCCCTTCACGATTCTTGTGAGCCTCAGCGTCGTACAGGTCATCGTTTATCTGTTCTGGCAACCGGGCAACCGGGTCTACCTCGCCGGGCTCGAGGCGCTCGTCCTGCCCCTGGCGGTGGTCTCGCTCCAGCAGTGCTGGCGCTGGCGCTCCCGTCCGAAACCCCTCGAAGTGCCGTCCTCATTCGTCCAGGGCGTGGTGCTGGCCGCCCAGGCCTACGGCCTCCTGCTGGCCTCCATCCCGGTCATGCTCTTCGCCGGAGCCGACGCGCACGGGCGGCTCCTGATCGCCTCCAGCATCGCGGGCCTGATCGCGACCGGCATGAGCGCGGCGGTGCTGCCCCGCGTCGCCATCGGCTATTCCGGCCTGATCATCCTCGGCTCATTCATCGCCCTCGCGACGACCGGGGAGCCCTTCTACATCTACGTCGCGGTCCTGCTGTTCTTCTACGCGATCTTCATCTGCTTCACGATCGTGCATCTCAGCCGGCTGTTGACGATGCGGGTCATCGCGCAGATTGAGCTGGAACGGCAGCAGGAATTCACCCACCTCCTGCTCAACGAGTTCGAGGAGAGCGCCAGCGACTGGCTCTGGGAAACGGATGCCGACCTGCGCCTCCAACACGTCTCGCCGCGCCTGATCGAGGTCGCCGGCTCCTCCGAGCGCCAGCTGATGGGCCTGCCCCTGGAGCGGCTGCTGCTGCCGCCGGTGGCGCCGCCCAGGAGCCACTCGAGCACCACCCTGTGGGGCTGCATCGCCGAGCGGCGCGCCTTCCGGAACCTGCACCTGCAGCTCGACATCGCCGGCGAGCGGCGGACGTGGTGCCTCAGCGGCAAGCCGACCTTCAACCGGGCCGGCGCATTCTCGGGCTATCGCGGCGTCGGCTCCGACGTGACCGAGAAGCGGCGCTCCGAGGAGCGGCTGTCGTATCTCGCCCTGCACGATTCCCTGACCGATCTGCCCAATCGGGTCCTGTTCCATCAGCTCCAGGAAACGGCGCGGGAACGGCTCGCGCAGGGGGACCGGTTCGCCGTGCTCGCCCTCGACCTCGACGAGTTCAAGAGCGTCAACGACACCTTCGGCCACGCGGCCGGCGACAGGCTCCTGAAATCGGTCGCCGAGCGGCTGCGGAGCTTCGAGGCGTCCGATGTTCAGCTCGCCCGTCTGGCGGGCGACGAGTTCGCGGTCCTCGCGACCGGACGGAGCGCCCGTGACCTGCACGGCATCGAGTCGCTCGCGAACGGCATCGTCGAGGCGCTCGCGTCGCCCTTCACCATCGACGGCATCCGGCTGACCGTCAGCGTCAGCATCGGGATCGCGATCGCCCCGCAGGACGGGTGCCAGGAGATCATGCGGCGGGCCGACCTCGCCCTCTACCGCATGAAGAGCGAGGGCCGGAACGGCTACCGCTTCTACGAAGCGGAGATGGATGAGCGGATCGAGGCGCGGCGCGCCCTGACGGCCGACCTGCGGGGCGCCCTCGATCGGGACGAGTTCGTCCTCTACTTCCAGCCGATCGTGGCGGCCAAGGAGTGCCGCGTGCGCGGCTTCGAGGCGCTGATCCGGTGGAAACATCCGGTGCGCGGCTTCGTCTCGCCCGGCGAGTTCATCCCGCTCGCCGAGGAGACCGGGGTGATCATACCGCTGGGCGAGTGGATCCTCCGCGAGGCCTGTCGGATCGCGGCGGGCTGGCCGGGAGATGTCCGCATCGCCGTCAACCTGTCCCCGCGGCAGTTCCGCCACTCGGACCTGACGCAACTCGTCCGCTCCGCGCTGCGCACGAGCGGGCTCGCCGCGCCGCGCCTGGAGCTGGAGGTGACCGAATCGGTGTTCCTGGAGGCCACGCCGGCGATCAACGCCACGCTCGCCAAGCTCCGCGAGATGGGCGTGCGGCTGTCCCTCGACGATTTCGGGACAGGCTACTCGAGCCTGAGCTACCTGCGCCGGATCGCCTTCGACAAGATCAAGATCGACCAGAGCTTCGTCCGCGACCTGCCGCAGGAGCGGAGCGCTGCGGCGATCGTGAACGCGATCATCGACATGGCGACGAGCCTCGACATGACGATCACCGCGGAGGGCGTCGAGACGGATGCCCAGCGCGCCTGCCTGCTGGAGCAGGGGTGCCACGAGTTCCAGGGCTACCTGTTCAGCAAGCCGCTGCCGGCCGAGCAGGCCGCCGCGCTGGCGCGTAGCGGTCAACTCCTCCCGGCGGCGGTTCAGGCGGCGTGAGGCGCGTTCAGACGCCGAGCGGCGCGACGCCGGTCGTGCCGCTCCCGCCCGCGACGGCGTGCGGGGACGTCTTCGGCCAGTAGGGCAGGAAGCCCTCGATGATCGCCCGCGGAATATCGAGCGGGCGATAGTGGACGGTGTCCACGAACATCAGCGACTGCTCGCCCCGGCCGAGGAGGCCGTTGACCTCGCTGTGGATCTCGTGCGCCAGGGTCACGAACTTCCTGTTGTGGCTCGCGATCGAGATACGGACGGTGACCGGCTCGAACTCCATCGCCTCCCGGCGGAAGTCGTGCTGGAAGGACTTCGTCAGAATGTAGAAGTCCGTCGATTTCAGGTCGAAATCCGGCATGCAGATGTTGAAGAACAGCTCGCGGGCCTTGCCCACCCAGCGCACGTAATTGGCGAAGTAGACGTTCCCGACCGAGTTGGTGTCGTCGTAGGTCGGGATGAGGCGCAGGACGAACCAGTGCCCGTCGAACCCGTGCGACGCGACGGCGTCGGTCTGGTCCAACGCCACGGGCACCGGCGCCGCCCGCGGCGCCCGCTCCGCCGCCGGGATCAGCTCCGCGACCGGCGGCGGCGCGCGCCAGCCGAGGACCTCGGCGATCATCGGGAGAGCGCCGATCAGGCCGATCAGCGGCGCGATGGCCAGCAGCGCCCAGCTCGGGGCCAGATAGCCTGTCACGAAGATCAGGCACGCCGTCGCCCCGATCATGGAGGTGAGAACCGGGTCGTAGCGGCGGGTCGCGCCGAGCGTCTCGCACACGAGACACGCCGCCGCCCCGACGAGGAGCGTGGCGAAGGGCATCATCAGGTAGAGGAGCGAGAGGTTCGCCCAGATCGCCGCCGCCGCTGTGGCGAGCGCGGCACCGAGGATCCAGACCGGCGACGCCACGAGGCCGGCCGGCACGAAGGCGAGGAGCGGGGAATTGCTGCGGGCCGTGACCGAGATCCCGAGCCAGCGCGTGGCGCTGTAGAAGCTGTCGATCGTGGTCGCGGCGGCGATCGCCGTCCAGATCACGAAGGCCACCGCGACGCCGGTCGCGGGTTCGCGCCCGATCGCCTGCGCCACGGCCGCGTAGGCTCCCGACAGGCCGTCGGACGAGACGACCGGCATGCCGAGCCCCGCCCGCGCGGCGATGAGCGCGTTGATCGTCAGGAGACCGAGGAAGAGGAGCGCGCCGGTCACGTAGGCCGCGCGCACCGACCCGCCCGAGCGCCGGATCTCGACCGCCCGCTGCCACTGCTGGATGTCCATCCAGGGGCCGAGCAGGAAGCCGACCAGCGAGGGGACGACGAGCCCGTAGAAGCGCTCGTCGAAGGCCTGCAGCGGGACGTCCCAGCCGTCCCGCTGCGCGGACAGCCCGCCGAGCAGGATCACGCTCGCGGCGAGCCCGACCGCCAGCGCCCCGCAATGGACGATGCGGATCCCGCGCAGCGGGACGGCATGGCCGAGCGAGCAGGCGACGAGGACCAATGCGATCACGCCCACGGCGGCGTCGTGGCCGAACAGGGGAAGCCACGCGTAGGCCGCGAAGCCGAAGATCGTGATCGCGACGGCGAAGAACTGGGCTCCCATGAACAGGAGCGCGTAGGGGCCCTGCACGGCGGCCACGATCGCGTCGATATTCCGACGCGGCGCGCCGAGCATCCAGCCGAACAGGCCGAGACCGGTCGCGTTCGGCAAGGCGAAGGCAAGGAACCCGAGCCAGCCGTATGTCAGCGTGACATGGATCGCGTAGAAAAACCCGAGCCCCCAGAACCACGACAAAGCAATCGTGGGTGCCCAGGCCGCGGAGCGGATGAACTGGGAAGGCATTGTGGCTTCAAGCGCTCCGGACCTTAAGCTGCAATAGCGTATCAGATTCGTTTCGGGAATATGGCGAACCCAAAAGAAGGCGGATACAAGAAATTCAGTGAGGGAAAAGCATCGGGCTGCTCCGCCACGGCCGGCGATCCGAGGGGGGCGCGTGTCCTATAGGCACCCGCCACGGCGCCGAGGCCCGGGTGATCCGCCTAGTCGGCGAGCGTCTTCCGACCGTCGCGGACCAGATCGACGAAGTTGCAGACCAGGGCGGCTTTCGCGGGCGACCACAGCGCGAAGACGTCGGCGCGGATGCGGGGTCCCTCGAGCGGCCTGTAGACCACGTCGGCATGCGCCAGCCGGGCGACGTATTCCGGGATGATGGCGATGCCCAGGCCGGATGCGACGAGGCTCGTCAATGAGGCCGCCTCGACGGCCTGATGGGTGATGGTGGGGACGAACCCGGACTCGACGCAGCAATCCCAGAGATACTTGGCGAACAGCGAATCGGACATCCGGAGGAACACGAACCGCTCGTCGCGCAGGTCGGCGAGCCGGAGGCTGCCCCGCGCGAGACGGTGCCCCCTGGGAAGGACGACCTGCACGGTCTCGCTCCACGCGCGGACCCGGACCAGATCGGCATCCTGCGGCGGGGCTCGCAGGAAGCTGACGTCGGTCTGCCCCGCCTTCAGCATCGCGATCTGGCGATCCGGCGACATCTCGTGGATTCGGAGATCCACCGCGGGATAGACCTGCGCGAAATCCCGGATCGCGTGCCCGAGCGGCCCCGCGAGCATCGAGCCCGTCAGGCCGACATTGATGATGCCGGCGGTGCCCCCGCCGATCGCCCGGGCGCGCTCGACGGCCTCGGCGGCCCGCTCCAGGAGCCCGATCGCCTGAACGTGAAAGTCATGACCTGCCCGCGTCAGCGCCACGCGCCGGGTCGTCCGCTCGAAGAGAGCCGTCCCGATCTCCGCCTCCAGATCGCGGATCTGCTGGCTGAGCGGCGGCTGCGCGACACCGAGGCTCTCCGCGGCGGCGGTGAAGCTCAGGTGCTTCGCCACAGCGACGAAGTAGCGGAGATGGCGCAGTTCCATGGGCGGATTAAAACTCTGAGCGTTTCAAACTAAATGAAATAGATATTTGACGTCTAGATCGTTCGGCACGATTTTGCCGCCGGGAAGGCCGAGCAGGCATCGCTTTGCACAATGGCGCCGCGCCGCGCGGTCGGGCTCGACCGGACCCGCCCATGAGAGGCGGGACGATCGCGGTCGGGTCGGGTCGGGTCGAGCCTTCCGAGGGAGATCGCGATGAAGCGCTTGTACGGGTCGCTGTTCGGGCAGGTTGTGGCCGCCCTGATGATCGGCATCCTCGTCGGCCGGCTCTGGCCCGACTTCGCCGTCACCCTCAAGCCGCTGGGCGACGTCTTCATCAAGCTCATCAAGATGGTGGTCGCGCCGCTGGTCTTCGGCGTCGTCGTGCACGGCATCGTCGGCGCGGGCGACCTCCGGAAGGTCGGTCGCGTCGGGCTCAAGTCCCTGATCTACTTCGAGGTGGTGACGACCATCGCGCTCGCGCTGGGGCTCGTCCTCGCCTACGTGTTCGCGCCCGGTCACGGCATGAACGTCGATGTGGCGACCCTCGATGCCAAGTCGCTCACCAGCTACACCGACCGCGTCGGGCAGGTGACGGGCACCGTCGACTTCCTGATGAAGATCGTGCCGACGACCTTCATCGACGCGTTCGCCAAGGGCGACATCCTCCAGGTCCTGCTCCTCGCGATCCTGTTCGGCGCCGGGCTCTCGCTCCTCGGCGAGCGCGGCAAGCCGCTGGCCGACAGCCTGGAGCGCATCACCGAGGTCCTGTTCCGGATCATCGGCTTCATCGTGCGGCTGGCGCCGCTCGGCGTGCTGGGCGCGGTCGCCTTCACGGTCGGGAAATACGGCGTCGGGTCCCTGAAGCAGCTCAGCATGCTGGTGATGCTCTTCTACGCCGGCGTCGCGCTCTTCGTGGTCGTGGTGCTCGGAAGCATCATGCGGCTCGCGGGATTCAGCCTCTTCAAGCTGCTCGCCTACCTGCGCGAGGAGTTGACCGTCGTCGCCGGCACCGCCTCGTCGGACTGCGTGCTGCCGCAGGTCATGCGCAAGCTGGAGCGGCTCGGCATCAAAGAATCCACCGTCGGCCTCGTGATCCCGACCGGCTACTCCTTCAACCTCGACGCCTTCTCGCTCTACCTGACCCTCGCCACCGTGTTCATCGCCCAGGCGACCAACACGGACCTGTCCTTCGGCCATCTGATGCTGATCCTCGGCATCGCGCTCCTGACCTCCAAGGGCGCCCACGGCGTGCCCGGCTCGGCGATCGTCGTCCTCGCCGCCACGTTGTCGGCGGTGCCGGAGATCCCGGTGATCGGGCTGGTCCTCGTCCTATCGGTCGACTGGTTTGTCGGCATCGCCCGCGCCCTCGGGAACCTGATCGGCAACTGCGTCGCGACCGTCGTCATCGCCGCCTGGGAGGGCGACATCGACCGAGTGCGGGCCAATCGCGTCCTGAACGGCGAGGACACCACCGACACGGCGGAGATCCTCGAGGCGCCCGTCGCCGAGCCGCGCACCGCGTGACCAGATCCCCGACAGACGTTTACAGCTTGAAGTCGAATTCTGGAGACCGACCATGAGCGCTGGAGCCTACAACCCCCCGTGCGGTGGCCTACCCGGCCAGACGCGGCTGATGACCGGCCGCGCGGTGTTCACCGAGGCCTACGCGGTGATCCCCCACGGCGTCATGAGCGACATCGTCACCAGCCTCCTTCCGGGCTGGGACAGGACCCAGGCCTGGATCGTGGCCCGGCCGCTCTCGGGCTTCGCCGAGACCTTCGCCCAGTACCTCATGGAGGTCGCCCCCGGCGGCGGCAGCCAAGCCCCCGAGCCGGAGCCGCAGGCCCAGGGCGTCCTGTTCGTGGTCGCCGGCACGGCCAGCCTCACCCTGGAGGGCGCGCGGCACGCCCTGCGGCCGGGCAGCTACGCCTACCTCGCTCCCGGGGCGGCCTGGGCGCTGCGCAACGACGGCGACGCGCCCGCGCGCTTCCATTGGATCCGCAAGGCCTACCAGCCCGCCGCCGGCCTCGACGCGCCGACGTCCTTCGTCACCCACGAATCGGCGGTCGAGCCGGCCGGCATGGTCGGCACCGACGGCGCCTGGGCGACGACCCGCTTCGTCGCCTCCGACGACCTGCGCCACGACATGCACGTCAACATCGTCAGCATGCGCCCGGGCGCCTCGATCCCGTTCGAGGAGACCCACGTCATGGAGCACGGACTGTTCGTGCTGGAGGGCAAGGCGGTCTACCGGCTCAACCGCGACTGGGTTGAGGTCGAGGCGGGCGACTTCATGTGGCTGCGCGCCTTCTGCCCCCAGGCCTGCTACGCGGGCGGGCCGGGCCCGTTCCGGTACCTGCTGTACAAGGACGTCAACCGCCACCCGGCGCTGGCGCCGCGCGGGCTCGGCCGGTGAGCGCTGGCGCCCGCACGGTCGTCGCCCGGCCGCTGACGGCCGAGGCGTTCGCGCCGTTCGGCACGGTGATCGACGTCGCCGCGGTGGCGCCGCGGCCGATGAACGGCGGGATGGCGCGGCGCTTCCACGATCTGGCGGCGGTCGAGGTCGTGGGCGAGGGGTCGCGGGTGGTGATCGGGCTGGTCGAGGCGCAGCCCTACCCGGTGCCGCTGCGGCTCGGCCTGGTCGAGCGGCACCCGCTGGGCGCGCAGGCGTTCCTGCCGCTGAGCGTGGCGCCGTTCCTGGTGGTGGTCTGCCCGGACGCGGAGGGCCGTCCCGGCCCGCCCCAGGCCTTCGTGACGGCGCCGGGGCAGGGGGTCTGCTACGCGCGCAACACGTGGCACGGGGTGCTGACGCCCTACGGCCAGCCGCAGGACTTCGTGGTGGTCGACCGCGGCGGCCCGGGCGTGAACCTCGAGGAACACACCTTCGAGGAACCCTGGACGGTGCATCTGCCCGGCCAGGACTGAGGCCGAGCGCGCCATCCGCGCCATCGTCGCGTCGCCACGGTCTCGCGCGGCCGGGGCCGCCTCCGGTCGCCCCGTATCAGCGGCGGCCGGATGCAATCATTCCCGGGGACGCGGCCGCGAAAGTCCGTTGACTGGCACCGGTCAGCGGCTATCGAGGCCGCAATCAGGAGTCCGCACCAACGCGGACCCGAGGAAACGTCGGGCCCCGCGCCCGCACCGGAAAGGCCGCCATGTCCCCGTACCGCACGCCCCTGTCCCGCCGCCGATTCCTGGCGACCGGCTCGACGGCCCTCATCGCCGGTACCGTGGCGGCACCGCACGTGGCGCGGGCGCAGAAGGCAGAATTCACGTACAAGTACGCCAACAACCTGCCCGACACGCATCCGATGAATATCCGCGCCCGCGAGATGGCGGAGGCGCTGCGCACGGAGACCGGCGGCCGGTTCGACCTCAAGATCTTCCCGACGAGCCAGCTCGGCTCCGACACCGACACGCTCAGCCAGCTGCGCTCGGGCAGCGTCGAGTTCTTCACGATGTCGCCGCTGATCCTCTCGACGCTGGTGCCGAACGCGTCGATCAACGGCATCGGCTACGCCTTCCCGAGCTACGACGCCGTCTGGCCGGCCATGGACGGCGAGCTCGGCGCCTGGGTCCGCCAGCAGATCGCCAAGGCCGGCCTCGTCGCCATGGAGAAGATCTGGGACAACGGCTACCGCCAGACCACCTCGTCGACCAAGCCGATCGCCACGCCCGACGACTTCAAGGGCTTCCGGATCCGCGTCCCGGTCTCGCCGCTCTGGACCTCGATGTTCAAGGCCTTCGACGCGGCTCCCGCGTCGATCAACCTGAACGAGACCTACTCGGCCCTGCAGACCAAGATCGTCGAGGGCCAGGAGAACCCGCTGGCGGTGATCTCCACGACGAAGTTCTACGAGGTGCAGAAGTACTGCTCGCTCACCAACCACATGTGGGACGGGTACTGGTTCCTGGCGAACCGCCGCGCCTGGGAGCGCCTGCCGGCGGACCTGCGCGAGACGGTGGCCCGCCACATCAACGCCGCCGGCATGAAGGAGCGGGCGGACGTCGCCCAGCTCAACGCAAACCTGCAGGCGGACCTGTCGAAGAACGGGATGGTCTTCAACAAGCCCGACCCGGAGCCCTTCCGCGACAAGCTGCGCAAGGCCGGTTTCTACGCCGAGTGGAAGGGCCGGTACGGCGACGAGGGCTGGTCGCTGCTCGAGAAGGCCTGCGGGAAGCTCACCTGATGAGCGCCGCGGGGGCGCCGCGCGGCGGGGTCGCGCCGTGCTCCCGGCGGGTGATGAATCTCGCCCATTTCCTGCGCCGCGCCGCGCGCCGGTTTCCGGACGCGGTGGGGCTCGCCTGGGGCGCGCGGCGCTGGACCTGGGCCGAGCTCGACGCCCGGGTCGACGCGATGGCGGCGGCGCTCGCCGCCCGTGGTGTGACCAAGGGTGATCGCGTCCTGGTCCAGGCACGCAACAGCAACCAGCTGTTCGAGTCGATGTTCGTCTGCTTCCGGCTCGGCGCCGTCTGGGTGCCGGCCAATTTCCGGCAGACGCCTGCGGAGATCGCCTATCTCGCCCGTGCCAGCGGCGCCTCGACGCTGATCTGCGGCGCGGGTTTCCCGGAGCACGCCGCCGCGGTGCGCGAGGCCTGCCCGGATCTGGACCGCGTCGTGGCGATCGGCGACGCGGCCTTCGGGGCCGGCTACGACGCGCTCGTCGCCGACCATCTCGGCGCGGCCGCGCCCGTCGCCGATGTCGAGCACGACGATCCGTGCTGGTTCTTCTTCACTTCCGGCACGACGGGCCGCCCCAAGGCGGCGGTCCTGACCCACGGCCAGATGGCCTTCGTCATCACCAATCACCTCTGCGACCTGATGCCGGGCACGACGGAGGCCGACGCGTCCCTGGTCGTGGCGCCGCTCTCGCACGGCGCCGGCATCCACCAGCTCGCGCAGGTCGCGGCCGGCACCAAGACGGTGCTGACCGCGGGCGAGCGGCTCGATCCCGAGGAGGTCTGGGCTCTCATCGAGGCGTGGCGCGTCACGAATCTCTTCACCGTGCCGACCATCGTCAAGCTGCTGACTGAGCACCCCGCGGTGTCGACGCACGACCATTCCAGCCTGCGCCACGTCATCTACGCGGGCGCGCCGATGTACCGGGCGGACCAGCAGCACGCGCTGCGAGTGCTCGGGCCGGTGCTGGTGCAATACTTCGGCCTCGGCGAGGTGACGGGCAACATCACGGTGCTGCCGCCCCGCCTGCACGCGGCCGAGGACGGGCCGGACGTCAAGGTCGGCACCTGCGGATTCGAGCGCACCGGCATGCAGGTCCAGATCCAGGACATGCAGGGGCGCGAGTGCCCGCCGGGCGTCACCGGCGAGATCTGCGTCTGCGGCCCGGCCGTGTTCGCGGGCTACTACGACAATCCGGAGGCCAACGCGGCGGCGTTCCGCGACGGCTGGTTCCGGACCGGCGATCTCGGCCATCTCGATTCCGAGGGCTTCCTGTTCATCACCGGCCGCGCCTCGGACATGTACATCTCCGGCGGCTCCAACGTGTATCCGCGCGAGATCGAGGAGAAGCTCCTCACGCATCCGGCGATCACCGAGGCCGCGATTCTCGGCGTCCCGGATCCCGGCTGGGGCGAGGTCGGCGTCGCGGTCTGCGTCGCCCGTCCCGGGGCCGCGGTGCAGGAGGGAGAGCTGATCGCGTGGCTGTCCGCGACTGTCGCTCGTTACAAGCTGCCTCGGCGCGTGTTCTTCTGGGAGGCCCTGCCGAAATCCGGCTACGGCAAGGTGACAAAGCGCGCGATCCGCGAGGGACTTGAGGCGCGGGGCGACCTGCCCCTCGCCGGGCAGGCGAGGCCGCAGGCCCGATAGGGCTGTCGCGATCCCATCCGGTTGATGCGGCATCCCGTCTTTGCGAGCGGAGCGAAGCAATCCAGTCAGCGCCACGATCTCAGTGGACGCGCCGCCCTGGATCGCTTCAATTCGCTCTCGAGGACGCCAGCGGCGGAATCGGCCTCCATATGCGGGATGCAGTTTCAGGGAGTCGCATCGACCTAAGGGGGTCCGACCGGTGGCAGGCATTCCGAGCGGAAAGTCGGGCCGGTCCACATCCCTCCGCGCACATCATGATCTCGTTGCATGACAGCTCCGAGATGCAGACCCTGACATGTCCCCGGAGCTGCGCGCATATTGCAGTGCAGCACGCCGGGCCCCCGCCCGGCCACGATCGGGATCTCGGCACGATGACCACCCTCGCGAATCTCGTCAGCCGGCTCGAGGGTGCAGTGCGGCGCGCCGCGGCCGAACGCTACGCCGAGCAGCGCGAGCGGATCGCGCGGACCGGCGGCGCCGGCATGATCTGATCGCGCGCGGCGCGTCCCCGCGGTGGAGATCGTCAGAGGAAGCCGATCGAGAACCAGGGGACGAGGATGATGGCGAGCAGCCCGATCAGCAGGGCCACGATGTAGCCGACGATCGGGCGCATCCCGGCATCGGGATGGATCCGGCTGATGGCGCAGGCGGCGTAATAGCCGACGCCGAAGGGCGGGGCGAACAGGCCGATGCCCATCGCGAGGATGACCACCATGGCGTAGTGGACCTCGTGGACCGCGACTGCCCGCGCGATCGGGAACAGCAGCGGCCCGAACAGCACGATCGCCGGGATGCCCTCCAGCACCGAGCCCAGGATGATGAAGGCGAAGGCCGAGACGAACAGGAACCCGAGCGCGCCGCCCGGAAGGCCCTTCATCACCACGGCGAGCGTCTCCGAGAAGCCCGACTGCGTCAGCGCCCAGGCCATCCCGGTGGCCGCGCCGATGATCAGCAGGATCGCCCCCGACAGCGCCGCGGTGGTCACCAGCATCGGGTAGAGCCGCCGCCACTCGAACTGACGGTAGATCAGCAGGCCGGCCAGCGCCGCGTAGACGATGCCGATGGTCGAGACCTCGGTGGCGGTGGCGATGCCCTCGACCACGGCGAAGCGGATCACGAACGGCAGCGCCAGCGCCGGGATCGCCACCAGGAAGGCGCGGCCGATGACCCGGCCGGACGGCCGGGCGACGTGGCTCAGGTCCTCGCGGCGGTAGCGCCACCAGACCAGCGCGCACAGCGTCGCGGCGAGGACGAGGCCCGGCATCAGGCCGCCGGTGAACAGCGCGGTGATCGACACGCCGGTGACCGAGCCGATGGTGATCAGCACGATCGAGGGCGGGATCGTCTCGGTCTGCGCGCCCGTGGTGGCGAGCAGGGCCACCAGATCGCCCTCCTTGGCGCCGCGGGCCTTCATCTCGGGAAACAGCACGGGCGCCACGGCGGCCATGTCGGCGGCCTTGGAGCCGGAGATGCCCGAGACGAGGTACATGGCCCCGACCAGCACGTAGTGCAGGCCGCCGCGGACGTGACCGAGCAGCGAGGCCAGGAAGCCGACCATGGCTTTCGCCATGCCGGTCATCTCGATCAGCAGGCCGAGGAACACGAACAGCGGCACCGCGAGCAGGATGAGGTGGCTCATGCCCTCGTCCATGCGGCCGACCACCACCATGGAGGGCGCGTCGGTGGTCAGCGTGATGTAGGCGAAGGTCGACAGGCCGAACGCGAAGGCGATCGGCACGCCGGAGAAGACCAGCGCGCCGACGCCGACGACGAAGAACAGCAGCAGGTTGAGGTTCCCGAGGTTGGCGAGCCACGGCTGCAGCGCCAGGAGCGCGGCGGCAACACCGCCCCCCAGGATCAGCGCCCCCACGGTCAGTTTCCAGTCGGCGGTCTCCAGGAGTCGGATCAGCGCCACGATCAGCATGAGGCCGAGGCCGATCGGCAGGGCGGCGGCGCGCCACGCGTTGTTCAGCTCCAGCGCCGGCGTCTGCACGAAGGTCTCCTCGCTGGCGAACTCGAAGGCCGGCTCCAGCAGCAGGGCGACGAAGATCAGGCCGGCGACCAGGGCGACCGTCTCCAGGAAGGCGCGCAGGCGCGGGCCGCTCATGGCCACGAAAGCGGTCATGCGCATGTGCTCGGCGCGCCGGAAGGCGACCACGGCGCCGAGCATGGCGAGCCACAGGAACAGGATCGAGGCGAGCTCGTCCGACCAGATGATGGGATCGCGGAACACGTAGCGGCTGACGACACCGCTGAGCAGAACCGCGATCTCGGCCAGGACGAGCAGTGCCGCCGGGATCTCCACGAGGTGGCCGAGCCCGGCATCCACCCGGCGCAGCCAGCCCCGGGCGCGCAGCGGCGGTCCCGAAAATTCAATCCCCGCCGTCGACTCGACGGCCGCAACATCGATCTGCATGGCGCCCCTCCGTCGGGGCCGCTCCCGATGCCGCTGGCGGCGGGATCGACCCCACATGCGTCTTCGCGTGTGTCTTGCGGTGCGTCTCGGCGCGCCTTCGTTCTCCGATACCGTTATCCGATCCTGCGGAAAACGGTCCCGGTCAGTTTGCCCGACGCATCTTCACGATGCGACCGCGCCCCATCGCCGTACTTCGTTTTCCAGTCCTTGTGGAATCTCTGCCGTTCAGCGGCGCGCGAATCCGCGCCAGCAGGTCGGCCGGCTCGCGGATGCGGGCCGCCCGAGCGGGTCGCGGAGCGGCGTGACAGTTTCCTAACCCAGCGGCATCCGCATTAAATTTTCGCCGCGGGGTGATCCTGAGACGTTGTCGGCGTCGAACGCGTCGGTGATGAGGTGGGCATAGTCCATGCGGGCGGCGACCCGCACCCCGAAATCCGGATGGGCGCTCAGGAATCGCGCCGGCCGCAGCGCCACGAGGTCGGAGGCGCGGTTCGACTCGGCGGAGGCGCGCCCGACATGGTCGCGCAACGCCTATCCCGCAGGGGTCCGCGGGATGCCCTGACCCACCTGCTCGAACAGAACGACGCCCAGCGTCTCTTCCGTCCTGCGCGATGCCTGACTGACTGCGCTCGGGGGAGAGGTTGGACGGCGGAGAGGGGTACGGACGGCCTCATCCGGAACAGGATAGGCCGCGACCGGTGCCGCTGGGATCGGGCCCGGGCCGGCGATACGCCGGTCGCGGCGCGCCGAGATCAGGCCGACCGGTGGCCGCGGACCCGGACCGGCGCGGCGACCGGGACGATCTTGCCCTGCTGGGCAACCTCGCAGAGGACCGCCACCATCGCGTCGGCCTGCGTCTCGAGGTCGGGCGGCCCGACATCGTCGCGCGTGTTACGCCAGGCGATGAAGATGCAGGCCAGGATGGCCGACGCGCTGGCTGCCAGGGGTGCGATGATCAGCGCGGCGAGGGCGCTCACCGGCGCCAGGATCGTGGCTGTCGCGAGACCGCTGACGATGGCTGCGGCTATCAAGACGATCATCGGAGCCTCGCCCGATCTGCGTGGCCGGATCCCGTGCCCGTCCACCGTCCTAGGATCACGTCACAAAGGTTTACGCTTCGTTAACGGGAAGCTTCCATCCGCTAATTCCGTGGCAGCTGTCCCGCCGATTGCTTGACGATCGCCCGTTCAGCGCCCGCGAGGACAGGTCGGGGCGCGGATTCGTGCCCCCGGCTCCGGTCAGCCGGGTCGCGCAACACGACGAGCTGCGCCGTGGTCGGCCCGATCGCGGACGCCGGCACGCCGGTGGCGCGGACTGTGCGGAGACTGTTCACGCCTTCGTGAGGTTACGCGCTGCAATCCGCTCGCGCAGCGTGTCGACCACATGCCCAGATGTGTTCAAACTGATACGATCGGATCAGGCCTAGTACAGGGCGATCCCTTGCTGCTCAGGGTTGGGCAATGATAGCCCTTGCGCGCCCGGCGTGTAGGAATTCTGTCTCCAATGGCCATCGATGTTCGAGCTGTCGCGCGCCTGCGCGAGATCGCAGCCGTCATTGGCTGTCCGGTCGAGGCCTTCTACGGACCGGATGGCGAGGCCGTCGACCTCGGCATGACGCACGAACTCTTTCACCTCTGGCACGCGATACAGGATCCGAATGCGCGTCAGCGGGTCCTGAACAGCGCGCGGCGTGAGGCTCTCGGCGACGCGGTCCCCGGGACGGCCGCCGAATAGCCGCCGCGCCGTCAGCGCCCCTGTGCGATCCAGCCCAGGACCGTCGCGCAGCGCTCGGCCTGCTCGCGGGTCAATCCCGACGCGACGGCGGCGCCGTTGCGGTAGACCACGAAGGTCCCGTCGTCGGTCGCGCGGATCTTGACGGACGCCATCACTCGGCTCCCGACGTGAGAGCCCGAAGCTGGGAGAGGCCGGCCGCGGTGATCTGCCAGACCGCCACTGGACCACCCGGATCCTCGAGCGGGTCGATCCGCCGGAGATGGCCGGTGCTCTCGAGCGCCGTCAGTCGGCTGTGGTCGCCGGGCCAGGACGCGTCCGCCCTCTGACGGATCGTGATCTGGTAATCCCGTGCCTCCGCTGCCTTGTTGAGGAGACGGCGCTGGTGGTTCACTCGCATCGGCACTCCGGCTCAGCTCGGGTCGGTACGCAGTAACTACGGACAGGCTGGCCGATACGGTTAAGCTTGGCAACCCCGCGGTCGCAACGGGCTCTGGATCGTCCTGTTCAGAGGGCGGGCGGCGGGAGCTTCGGATCACCGGCGCGGAGCCGCCCTGCCGCGTCGATCCTGCGCGGCGCTCCCTCGAGCCGGGGCGGTTGCCGGCGCGACGTCGGTTTCGGATGCCGGGCTCCACGATCGCGGGCGCGGACATAGTGAAAGGCCGACCGGGTTGCCCCGGCCGGCCTCTGTCGCTTCGCGGTGCGTGTCGCTTACCGCAGGAGCTGGAGGACGCCCTGCTGGGCGGAGTTGGCCAGCGACAGGGCCGAGATGCCCATAGACTGGCGGGTCGACAGCGCCTGCGAGTTGGCCGCCTCCTGGTTCAGGTCGGCGTTCGTCAGGTTGGCCGAGCCCGTCTGCAGCACGTTGATCAGCTGCTTGGAGAAGTCCTGGCGGTTCTGAACCACCGACAGGTTCGAGCCCAGCGCGCTCGCCGCGGAATTCAAGGTCGCGTCGGCTTTGGTCAGGGTCGACAAGGTCTTGTTGACGTCCGCGTTCAGCAGGAAGTTGCCGAGGCCGTTCTGGCTCGACGAGTTGTTCGAGCTGGTGATCGACGACAGGCCGAGACCGCTCGCCGTGGCGTCGACCGAGGCGACGTTGAGGGTCGAGCTGCCGGTGTCGTTGAACTTGATGTTCAAGTCATTGCCCTTGCCGGCAATGAGGTTGACGCCGTTGTAGCTGGCGTCGCCGGCGAGCTGCGTGATCTGGTTGAGCAGGTTGTTGTACTGGTTGGCCAGCGAGGCGCGCTGCGTCACGCCCGAGATCGACAGGTCGCTGGACACCACGGTGCTGGCGGCGGTGCCGTAGGTCGAGGCGGTGGTGGCCGAGGCGGTGAAGCCGAGCGCCGTCTGGCTGCCGGAGTTCTGGAATTCCACGTCCGCCTGGGCGTTCAGGACGATCTTGGTGCCGGTGCTGTCGACCGAGAAGATCGCGCCGGCGCCGAACGAGCCGCTCGACGAGGTCGAGGCCGAGCTGACCGCAGAGTTCAGGGCCGCGACCGTGGCGCTGACGCTCGAGGAGGCGGCGACCGTGGCCGAGACCGAGGTACCGTTGATCGTCATGAGCACCGTCTGGGAGGCGGTGCTGGCGCTGTAGGCGTTGGCGGCGGTGCCGGTGGTGGAGAGCTGGGTCGAGAGCGCCTGGTTGGCGATCGACTTGGCCTGGTCCACGAGCTTCTGGATCGAGGTGATGCCCTGGTTGGCGGCCTGGATCGACTGGATACCGTTGGAGACGCCGTCGAGGAGCGAGTTCAGGCTCGAGGAGCGTCCGTCGAGGGCCTGGGAGGTGAAGAAGTTGGTCGGGTTGTCGAGGGCGGAGTTGACGGTCTTGCCGGTCGCGAGCCGGTTCTGGGTGGTCGCCATCAGCTGGGCGGTGTCCTGCAGCGAGAGCAGGTTCTGACGCGTGGCGGCCGACAGGGTGATCGAGGACATAGGTCTTATCTTTCTGATTTGATGCACCCGTTTCTCGGGTACGCCAGTAATCGCCCTTCAAATGTTTCGCGGGGGTTAAATCAATTGCTGACTCCGAGTGTGTCCGAAGTGATCGTTAATGAATCGATCCTTGAAGCGCTAAGTATTTACGGATCGCGGAGCGTGTTCAAGATCTATTAACCATCCGCAGCCATAAGCTGTGACGCAAACCAAGTCTGTCGCGCCTGCCCGACCGGTGCCGATCCGGTTCGGTCGGCGCGGCGGGTACGGGGCGCACCTTGCAGGGAGCTCAGATGTGATCGCTCAAGCGTCTGGTGATGTTGGCGCCGCGACCCCTTCAGCGTCGCCGAAGTTGCCCCATGTGGCGATCGCGATCCCCTGCGGGACCATGGTCCACGCGGACTTCGCCGTGAGCCTCGGATCGATGATGCACTCGCTCGGCGAGATGCCGATGTCGATCGTCGTCGGGAAGTCGTCGATCGTCGCCGATGCCCGCAACCTCGGCCTCGAATACGCGCAGAAGTACGGGGCGGAGTACGTCCTGTTCATCGACAGCGACATGACCTTCCCGAAGGACGCACTCCTCAAGCTCCTCGTAAGGCAGGTCGACATCATCGGCGCGACCTATTCCCGCCGCACCGCCCCGTTCCACTTCCTGGGCGACATCCTCCCGGAGCAGCCGGCCGACGCGCCGAAGGGTCTGCTGGAGATGTCCCGGATCCCGACCGGCTTCCTGCTGATCAAGTCCACGGTCTTCGAGAAGCTGAAGAAGCCCTATTTCCGCTTCCGCGTCGACGAGGAAGCCGGCGTGAACATCGGCGAGGACTTCGACTTCAGCGACCGCGCACGCGCCGCCGGCTTCCGGATCTGGTGCGATCCGTATCTCAGCAAGGAGCTCGGCCATATCGGCGAGCAATCCTTCAAGCTCTGACAGCGTTCCGCGCCGCGGCGCGCGACCCCCGACACGGTGAGGCGTGGGAATGAGGATCGCGATCATCACGCCGTCGAGGCTCAAACCCTCGACCCTGGCCGGAAAGGCCGGCCAGTACTTTTTGGAGCACGCGATCGCGAGCGCCAACGCCCAGGAGCTCGACCGGCCGGCGACGATCCACTTCTTCGTCGGGATCGACCCCGGGATCGAGATCCCGGCGCGGCTCGCCGCGCACCCGCAGACCACCTTCGCACGCGGCCCGCAGAGGGGCCAGATCCCCGCGCTGAACGCCGCCATTGCCGCCGTCGACGACAGCTGGGACCTCGTCGGCTTCCTCGAGGACGACGATCACTGGCTGCCGGCCTATCTGGGCTTCGCGCTGAGGGCCCTCGAGAGCTTCGATTTCGTCTCCTCGACGCAGCTCGAGACCGACGAGGCCGGCGAGGTGGTGCGGATCAACGACTTCGCGACGCCGTCGGGCTGGCTGATGCGGCGGACGACCTTCGCGCAGGTCGGCGCGATCAGCCCGGCCGCGAAGTGGCACTACGACAACGAGTGGCTCGGCCGCCTCGCCGAGACCGGCCTGCGCCGCGCCCACCTCGTCGAGGCGACGGCGCCCGTCACGCTGCAGGACGCGATCCAGGTCCGTCCGTGGCTCGCCAACGTCCTGCGCAACGGCGGCCCCAACGTGCAGCTCGTGCGGCACGGCTTCGTCCTGCCGCTGGTGTGCCGCCTCGTGCATCCGGGCTCCGGGACCTCGGATGTCGGCTCGGGCGGCACCTCCAAGGCCGAGAGCAACGCCGAGTACCAGCGGCTGGTCGACCGCTTCGGTCGCATCCCCTGGTGAAGGCGCCGGGTGGAGCACCCGACGCCCGCAGCCCCCCTGCCCGAGGCGGCCGACCTAGGCGGTCCGCCCCCGAGCCCGCCCCCGCAGCGCGTCCTGGAACGCGGCGAAGACCCGGCGCATCTGCGGGGCCTTGTAGGGGTACAGCTCCGCCGAATCCATGTCGTGGACGACCATCCCGGTATCGGCCTCGAAGACCAGCAGACGGCCGTCCGCGCTCTCGGCGCAGTCGATGATCAGGTAATCGAGGCCGATCCTGCGGTGGATCTCGGCGAACGCGGCGCGGTGGCGCTCGGCGAAGTCGGTGTCGAACGTGGCCATGGCGGCGGCCTCGACCTGCCGCTTCACCGGATCCTCCAGCATGCCGGCGTTGAGGTAGTGGATCATCCAGTGATCGCGGATGGCCATGTGGCAGAGGTAGGGCACACCGTCGATCAGTACGATGCGCAATTTCCGATAGAGGCCGTCGGGACCGCGGTAATCGCAGAACTGCGTGACGTAGAACGCCTCGGCCTCCGTCTGCGCGAGGTAGAGATGCAGGTCCTCCGACCGGTCGATCTTCTGGAGGTCGTTGCCGGCGTGCGTGTCCAGAGGGCGCACGAGGAGCGGGTATGTCGGTCCCTCGGCTCTGCGGGACGCCGCGGCGCTCAGGATGGAGCGGCTCACGCGGACGACCTCCGGCGCCAGGATCTCATCCGCCCCGCGGAGCGCGTCCGCGATCCCGTGGCGGGACGTCTTGAGGACGTGGCGCGGGTGATTGACGATCGGCCGCGTCCACTGGTCCGCCGCCGCCGCGAGGGCTTCCAGGAGCGGCTCGGCGGTCCGCGCGTAGGCGATGCCCGTGACGATGACGTCGTGCGCCGGCAGGTCGTGCGGGATCGGCTCGCCGGGGCGGAGATAGAGGTAGGTGAGGCCGAAATCGCCGTCGTTCAGCAGGAAGTCGATCGGCGTGTTGGCCATGAGATCGCCGGCCGTGACCAGGACGAGGACGCGAATCCGCGCCTGATCCGGGTTCGAGCGCAGCGAGAAGACCCGCTGTCCGTCCAGCACCTCTCTCTGGAGCGCGAGCCCCTCGGTGAAGCGGTGCTTCAGCAGCAGGATCGTCGCCATGTCCAGCGCCGTCCCGGCGTCGAGGGCGGAGTCTCCGCCCTCGGCGAGGATCTCGGCGGCCAGGGCGGCCATGTCGGCGCCCTCGAAGGCCGCCCGGATCAGGCGGGCCGGGCCGATCATCGGGTTCGGGTTGTCGATCCCCGCAACGTGCGCTTGCATCAGAGCCTCCGAGCCGTGGGGTCGCCGCAGCGATCCCGGAACCGCGATCAGGTGTTTCGAATCGCGCTCCGCGGCACGACGAACGCACTCTGACCGCACGGAGGTTTACGAAGCGCTAACCATGTTCTCGGTTCACCGGCGGCAGTCCCGGCCGCGACGCGGAGGCCGTGCACGCGCGTCAGGCGTGCCTCACTCGCGCCGCGGCGCGGCGCCCGCGCGCCGGAGAGCGTCGGCCAGCGCCCCGCCGGGGGCCTCACCCGGGCTCGGTCGGCTCCGCGGCGCGTCCTGCCGCGGCTCGGCCGTCCTCCGGGTCTGCTGGCCCGGCTCGACGGGATCGTCTAGCCGCAGCGACAGCGCGATGCGCTTGCGCGGGACGTCGACGCTGAGGACCAGCACCCGGACGACCTCGCCGATCCGGACGACCTCGGTGGGCGACGCGATCCGCCGCCGGGCCATCGCGGAGATGTGGACGAGCCCGTCCTGGTGGACGCCGATATCCACGAAGGCCCCGAAGGCCGCGACGTTGGTGACGACACCCTCGAGCTGCATCCCGGGCTTCAGGTCCCCGATTGTCTCGACGCCCTCCTGGAAGCGCGCCGTCTTGAATTCCGGCCGCGGGTCCCGCCCCGGCTTCTCGAGCTCGGCGATGATGTCGCGCACGGTCGGCAGGCCGAAGCGCGCGTCGACGAAGGGCTCCGGCGCGAGGCGGCCGAGGAGGGCGGCGTTGCCGAGCAGGACGTGGATATCGCTCTTCGTCGCCTGGAGGATGCGGCGGACCACCGGATAGGCTTCCGGGTGGACGCCAGACCCGTCGAGCGGGTCGTCACCGCCCTGGATGCGGAGGAAGCCGGCGGCCAGCTCGAAGGTCTTCGGGCCGAGCCCCGGGACCTTCTTGAGCGCCGCCCGCGTGCGGAACGGGCCCTGGGCGTCGCGGTGGGCGACGATCCGCGCCGCCATCGCGCCGCCGAGGCCGGAGACCTGCGCCAGCAGGGCCGGGGAGGCGGTGTTGACGTCCACCCCGACCGCGTTGACCGCGTCCTCCACCACCGCCGAGAGCGACCGCGACAGCTTCGCCTCGCTCACGTCGTGCTGGTACTGCCCGACGCCGATCGACTTGGGGTCGATCTTGACCAGTTCCGCCAGGGGATCCTGGAGGCGCCGAGCGATCGACGCGGCGCCGCGATGGGACACGTCGAGGTCGGGCAATTCCTTGGCGGCGATCTCGGAGGCCGAGTAGACCGAGGCGCCGGCCTCGGAGACCACGACCTTCGCCAGCGGCAGGTCCGGGTTCGCCGCGATGATCTCCGCGGCGAGGCGCTCGGTCTCGCGGGACGCGGTGCCGTTGCCGACAGCGAGAAGCTCCACGCCGTGCAGCCGGCAGAGCCGGCCGAGCGTCGCGACGGCCTCCCGCCAGCGCCGCTGCGGCTCGTGCGGGTAGGTCGTCTCCACCGCGACGACCCGCCCGGTCCGATCAGCTACCGCGACCTTCACGCCGTTCCGGTAGCCCGGATCGAGCCCCATCGTCGCCCGGCCGCCCGCCGGAGCGGCGAGGAGCAGGTCCTTGAGGTTCCCGGCGAAGACCGACACGGCCTCGTCCTCGGCCCGCTCGAACAGCCGGCCGCGCAGGTCCTGCTTGATCCCGGCCCGGATCTTCGTTCGCCAGGCCGTGCGCACCGTGTCGAGGAGCCAGGCATCGCCGGGACGCCCCCGCGCCGCGATCTCGAAGCGGCGGCAGATCGCCATCTCGAAGGGCCCGGGAAGGCCCGGCGCCGACTCCTCCCCCTCCGCGGCGAAGCCGACGTCGAGCACCTCTTCCCGCTCACCGCGGAAGATCGCCAGGATCCGGTGCGAGGGCATGCGCTCCAGCCGCTCGCTCCAGTCGAAGTAGTCCAAGAACTTCGCCCCCTCGTTCGCCTTGCCCTTGCGCACCTGCGAGACGAGCTGGCCGGTCCGCCAGTAATCCGCCCGCAGGCGCCCCACGAGGTCGGCATCCTCGCCGAAGCGCTCGATCAGGATGGCGCGGGCGCCCTCCAGCGCGGCCTCGGTGTCCGGCACGCCGCGCGCGTCCGACACGTAAGCGGTCGCGACCGCTTCGGGCGCGCGGTCGGGACGGCTCAGCAGGGCCTGGGCCAGCGGTTCGAGGCCGGCTTCGCGGGCGGATTGCGCCTTCGAGCGCCGCTTAGGCCGGAAGGGCAGGTACAGGTCCTCCAGCCGCGCCTTCGTGTCGGCGGCGTCGAGGGCCGCCGCCAGGGGCGGGGACATCTTGCCCTGGGCCGTGATGCTCGCGACGATCGCGGCGCGCCGCTCGTTGAGATCGCGCAGGTAGGACAGGCGCTCCTCCAGCCTGCGCAGCTGCGTGTCGTCGAGGCCGCCCGTATTCTCCTTCCGGTAGCGCGCGATGAACGGCACGGTCGCGCCGCCGTCGAGGAGCGCCACGGTGGCTGCGACCTGCGCCTCCCCGACACCGAGTTCCTCGGCGATCAGAGCGTTCACGGATTTCATGGGTTCTCCGACTGGAGTCGCGGCGACGGACGGGCTGCCTGGGTGGAGCGCCAAGCCGTCGGAAACAAGGCACCGGTCAGGGGCGCGGCTGCGCGTCCGCCCCGGCCTCCGCCTTCACGGCCCGGGCACAATCCAGGATGCGGTGCCGGGCATCGGGATCCTTGATCGAGAACCACAGGGTCAGCAATTCTTCGGTCATCGAACGGTCGTCCTGCGGGTCCGGATCGAAGAAGACGTCGACCGAACATCCGAGAGTCTCGGCCAGATCGCCGAGAAGGCGGCGCGACCGTTCGTTCGGGACTCTGCTGTGATCTGCCATCACGTCGATCCGCCTCGCAGCGCCACCGGGTGCTGCCGCCAGAATGCCCTCGACCCCGCCCGCAACGGGTCAGAGCATCGAGATCCAGACAATCCAGTCAAGTCCACGCGTCGCAGGACCGTCGCGGCGTCGGCAGCGCGGATGCCGCGGCGACTGTCACGGGGCCAGCGCAGTTCCTGGGGATAGCTGGCCGGCTGTCCGCTCATCCTGGCACGGATTTCGCACCCGATTGTTCAGGTCAGATCTCGATGGATAGCTGGCACGATGCTGAAGCATCGATCTCATCGCGCTCCGTCCGCGAAGACACTAGTCTTCAGCGGAAGTTCGCGGCGGCCGGCGCGCCTTGACGGTCGCGAAACAACGTCATCCGGATGTCACCCGCGGATGCAAGTCTTTCGCTCCGCATGTCCCGGACAGGGAGGCGCCCGTGCAATTCGAGATACGAGAGCGTAGCCGGTCGCTGTGGTCCTGGGTTCTTGTCAACGAGACTGACGAGCCCGTTCTCGAATCGCGACGCAGCTTCCCGTCCCGCGCCCAGGCCACGGCGGCGGCCCTGGCCTTCTCTCAGCTCGTCTCCCGTGCGGGGCGCAGCCTGGGCGGCGGCCCGCGTCAGGTCGGGTTCCTCTGACGGTAGCTTGCTCCGGTTCGGTGTCAGGTCGTCCGGATCCGGTGGCGCACGAGGCTCACGAGACTCGTGGCGGCGATGACGCAGCCGACGCCCATCGCGCCGAGGCAGCTGATGGTGCGGATCGGCTCGCCGCGGGCCAGGACGATGGCCACCGCGAGCGGCAGGAGCAGGAACACGAACAGGAGGGTCATGACCGGATCCGAATGACGATGCGCGAATCTAGGACCCGAATGGTTAATCACTTCTCACGTCTCGGTCCGGCTGGCGGCCTCGGTGGACCTCGCGATCCGGCCGCACCGACACGTCTCCGCGAGCGGCGCTGAGCGATCTCGGGCGCGCGCCGCGACCCGTCACTTAGCGGGCGGACGGACCGCGATCACCGTTCGCGTCCGTCGAGGCGGACGAGACGGTCGACCAGGGCCCGGTCGTGCAGGAGCGCCATCCGCTCTTTCGGCGAGAGCCACGCCTGCGCCTCCGCCACCGTCTCGGCCTCGCAGATCTTGGCGGTGGCCAGGGTCTGGTCCGGATCGATCGCGCCCCGGGGCCGCCGCTGTCCGAGGGGCAGCATCCGCGTGTGGTCACGCGCGAGGTCGGGATCGGCGTGTAGGGCCGCAAGGGCATCCGTCTCGTCGAACCCGTGCTCCGCGTTGCGGGCCGCGAGGGACGCGGCGCGGACCGCGATCTCCGGCGGGGTAGCCTCTTCCGGCGTAGCGAGGAGCAGGCGTCGCTTGAGCGCCAGGCCGAGCCCGAGCTGGCCGCTCGCCCAGGAGATCGGGATCGCCAGTACGAGACCCAGGATCGTCGGGCTCATCCAGAGGAACAGCGAGGTGGCGATCGCGAAGGCGGCGACGCCCGCCACCAGCCCCAGCAGCGTGTGCCAGCGATGGCGGACGACGATGTCGCGCAGCGGGATCGAGCCGTCGTCCCGCCGCTGCGGGTTCCATCCCGTGTCCCGTCCGAGCAGGATGCCCATCACGGAGCCCGACTGGATCACCATCGCCACCGGCGCCACCAGGGCGGATAGCAGGATCTCGACGAGGCTCGACAGGACGAGCCGTCCGGCGCCGCCGCAGGCGCGCCGCACCGGGCCGTCCAGCAGCGCCAGGATCAGGCCGAGGAACTTGGGTGCCAGCAGCACCGCCATGGTCAGGCCGAACAGCTGGAGCGCGCGGACCGGATCGAAGCGCGGGAAGACCGGCGAGAAGCCGGCGCCGCCGAAATAGTCCGGCCGCTCCGTGGCCGTCTGAAGCACCAGCAGGATACCGACCACCAGCTGCAGCAGCCACAGCGGTGAGGCGAGGTAGCCGGCGATGCCGGTGGCGAAGTGCTGCCGCGTCGCGGGATGCAGCCCGGCGGCGCCGATCACCCGCGCGTGCTGAAGATTGCCCTGCGCCCAGCGCCGGTCGCGCACCGCCACGTCGATCAGCGAGGGCGGGCTCTCCTCGTACGAGCCTGGCAGGCGATGGAGCATGTACACCGCCCAGCCCGCCCGGCGGATCAGGGCCGCCTCGACGAAGTCGTGGGATAGGATGTGTCCGCCGAAAGGCGGTTTCCCGGGCAGGTCCGGAAGGCCGCAGGAATCCGCGAAGGCGCGGGTCCGGATGATCGCGTTGTGACCCCAGTAGTTGCCGTCCCGGCCCGACCACGCGGCGAGGCCGGCGGCGATCACCGGGCCGTAGATCCGGGCCGCGAATTGCTGGAGCCGGGCGAACAGGGTGTTGCGGTTGATGATCAGCGGCAGCGTCTGGATGATCCCGGCGTCCGGGTCCGCCTCCATGGCGGCCGCGAGCGCCACGACGGCAGATCCGCTCATCAGGCTGTCGGCGTCCAGCACGAGCATGTGGTCGTAGCGCCCGCCCCAGCGGGTGACGAAATCGCCGATGTTCCCGGCCTTGCGGTGATGGTTCTTCGGCCGGTGCCGGTAGTAGAGCCGGGCCTCGGGGCCGAGCCGGCCGCGCAGGTCGAGATAGGCCCGCTCCTCGGCGATCCAGGCATCGGGCTGGGTGGAGTCCGACAGGACGAACCAGTCGAAATGATCGCCCAGCCCGGTCGCCTCGACCGCCTCGCGCATGGCCTCGATGCCCGCGAAGGTGCGGGCTGTCGCCTCGTTGTAGACGGGCATCAGGATCGCGGTCCGCGTGCGCAGCGCGGCCGGGTTCGGCGCCGGCCGGGACCGGCGCAGCAGCGTCGCGAAGCCGAGCACCGCGCTGGTGAAGGCGAGCGCGATCCACGAGAAGGTCAGGCAGAACAGGACGACCAGCACGAGCTGGAGCGCGGTCGGGCTGCCCGAGACCGACACGGTCTCCACCATCTGCCAGCCGCCGAAGGCCGTGAGCGCCAGGGCACCGCCGAACACCAGGACCCGCTCAGGCCAGGGCGTCCGGACCCGGCGCTCCGGCCGGTGACCGAGCCCCGGATCCCAGCGCGCCAGATCCTGGACGGGCATCGACAGGGGTGCCTCGGGCGGCAGATAACGGCCGCCGTCGGTCACGGTCTCGCGCCCGGAACCGGCGTCCGTCGCTGGCGGCAACATCATGGTCTCGTCCAGTCGCACGGGGGAGGCCGTTCCTCAGCAATCGGGTCGGGGTTCAGGGTGTCCAGCGAAACAGCCAGGTTTCGCTGGCCCGGGCCTGGCCGCGCCGGAGCGCGAGACGCAGCTCGCTCGCGCGCTCGCTCCCCGGATCGAGCTCGAACAGGATCCGCAGCGTCTTACGATCGGGGTACCGAAACCGTTCCTGGCGCGTGATCGTCCCGGCCGAGGAGCCGAGGTCGACGTCGATGTCGCCGGGCTGGAACAGCGCGTCGCCCTCGAAATCGACGGCGAAGAGGCGGCGGTTCCCCGTGCTGCCGTGGCCGCAGCGGCTGTCGCGCACCCGGGCGATCTCCGGCGGCAGCGGGTCCGGCCAGCCCTTGGACCAGTGCTGCCGGCACTGGAAGCGCATCTCCGCGCCCTTCGCGAGCTTCGCCTTGGGCCGCCAGTAGGCGAACACGTTCTCGTTGAGCTCGGAATCGCTCGGGATCTCCAGCAGCGTGACCGCGCCCTCGTTCCAGTCGTCGAGGGGCTCCAGCCAGAGGGACGGTCGCTGCTCCCAGTGGCGCCGGTCGTCCTCGAAATCGTCGTAGGCGCGGGCGCGCTGCATGAGGCCGAAGCCCTTGGGCCCGCGATCCACGAAGGCCGAGACCTGCAGCGCCTCGGGATTGTGAACCGGGCGCCAGATCGGCTCGCCGTAGCCGTTGTGGATCGCCAGGCCCTCCACCGAGAAGGCCGCGGCGCGCAGGTCGTCCACGCGGTTCCGGTCGAGGGGCCCGAACAGGTAGCTGCCCTGCATGCCGCCGAGACCGATATGGTCGAGTTCGGCGCGGGCGAAGACCGTCCCGTCGATCTGCGCCGTGGAGACGTCGCGGCCCGGCGTCAGCGTGATCTTGAACGCCGCGGTCGCCGATTCCGATTCCGCGAGGGCGTGGACGATGACCGGCTGGCCCGCCCGCGGCGCCTCGACGAACAGGGCCCGGAACAGCGGGAATTCCTCGCCGCGGGAATCCGCCGGCCGCAGGGCGAGCGCCCGGGCGTTGATGCCGAAATCCTGGCCCTCGGCGACGAGGCGGAAGAACGAGGCGCCCTGGAACAGGGCGAAGTTCGACAGCCCGTCGGCACCGTCGAACCGGGCGCGCAGGCGGAAGCCCGAGAAGGCGGTGTCGGCGGTCAGGTCGGGCAGGTCGAGGCCCGGCGCCGCGATGGCGGACTTGTCGTACCCGACCGGCTGCACCACGCCGTTCTCCACGACGAATAGCGACACCGGCGTCTCGAAGATCGAGCCGCGCAGCAGCGGCTCCAGGACGTAGCCGGTATTCCGGTCGGCCCAGACCGCGCGGCCCTCCGCGGGACGGATCGCCTCGTAGGCCTCGCGGGAGAGGTTCTTGAGAACCGTCGGCACGTCGCCGGTCTTCGGGGCGGCGTAGGGGGCGGCGGCCCGGGCGCGGGCGAGGTCGGTCAGCGTGCCCGCCGCGAATGCCTCGCCGGCGCCGGGCAGGGGCGGGGCCTTCTCCGGGTCGGCCGCCCGCGCGGCTGCCGGGAGCAGGCCCGCGGCAGCGCCGAGCGCGCCCCCCAGGACGGCGCGGCGTGTCGCGGTGGCGGAGAATCCGGGATCGATCATCATGCAGGCGGTCGTCTCACGTCGCAAGGCAAGGTGCGGGAGGCCCCGTGTATACGGACAGGCCGGCTGAACCCAGCGTTAAGCAAGCGCTTGAACCGCAAGGGGCTCCGTTGACTTAACCCGAGCCGGCTCTCTAATTCGGCCGACTGCATCGGAACGGGGGAGGCAGCATGGGATCGTTGCGAGTGACTGGCCACGGCGTGGATCTCGGCGAGAGTCTGCGCGGCCGCGTCGAGGAACGGATGTCGGCGATCCAGGCGAAGTATCTCGACTCGCACATGCACGATTCCTGCAACGGCCACGTCACGCTCCGGCGCGACGGCACAGCCTTCCGGACGGATTGCGTCCTGCACCTCGTCTCCGGCCTGACGATCGAGGCCAACGGCTTCGCGCACGACGCGCGGTCGAGCTTCGAGCAGACCGCGGAGCGTCTGGAGACCCGTCTGCGGCGCTACAAGCACAAGCTGAAGCAGCACGCGACGGGCCCGGGGGACGACGCGGCAGTCGAGGCCGCCTACGCGGTGTTCGCCGCCCCGGAGGTGGAGGAGGACGACGCCGCCGAGGGCGACGCCCACCCGCCGATCGTCGCCGAGAGCACCAAGACCCTCCAGCGCCGCACCATCGGCGAAGCGGTGACGGCCCTCGACATGACGGGATCCCCAGTGGTTGTGTTCGTCCACGCTGGCACCGGCCGCGTCAACGTCGTATATCGGCGGAGCGACGGAGCGATCGGCTGGGTGGACCCGCCGAACGCCACCGAGTGACGCCGCGGGTCGGGAGGAACGGAGCCGGAACCGGCTGGTTTCCCCGCTTATTGAATCTGGTGGGGGCGCGGCCGGAACGGTCGTCGATGCCCCTGCGACGAGGCCCGCTTCCTCGCGAACGGGCGACGGGGCAACGGTCGTTCGATGCCAGTTCTGGAATTCCTCGACCCCGACTCGGTCGTGCCGGCCCTGCGCGCCCGCGCCAAGAAGCAGGTGCTGCAAGACCTCGCCGCGCAGGCTGCGCGGCGCCTGCCCGCCCTCGGTGAGCGCCCCGTCTTCGACACGCTGCTCCAGCGCGAGCGGCTCGGGTCGACCGGCATCGGCGACGGCGTGGCGATCCCGCACGGCAAGCTGCCCGGTCTCGACCGTCTCTTCGGGCTGTTCGCGCGCTTCGACCGGCCGGTGGACTTCGAGGCGCTCGACGGGCAGCCCGTGGACATCGCCTTCCTGCTGCTCGCGCCCGAGGGCGCCGGCGCCGATCACCTGAAGGCCCTCGCGCAGGTCGCCCGCATCCTGCGCGAGCCGGGCATGCTCGCGCATATCCGCGCCGCCCGGGACGCCGGCGCGCTCTACGCGCTCCTGACGCGCTCGACGGCACCGCAGGCCGCGTGATGATCCAGAGCTTCCGAACGGCCGCCGCCCTGACCCTCGCGGCCGGCATCTCCGGCGCCGCCGCCCAGGGCGAGACCACCTGCGCGCGCGACGTCCTGGTGGCGCAGTCGATGCAGCGCCAGGCCCTCGAGCAGCTCGAGCAGGCGGACGGGGACGACGCCAAGAACTGCCGCGTCTGGCGGCGCCACGTGGAGACGATGCGCCGCGTGGCGAGCGTCTACGGTCGCTGCCTGTCCGGTTCGGAGCGCGGCGAGCGCCTCGCCCAGGTCCAGGGGTCGGACCGCGAGTTCTCGGCCGCGATCAAGGCCCGCTGCAAGGGGCTGTAGGGGCGGGGGTGGCGCGCGCCGCGCCCTCAATCCACGCCGCGGAGCATGAGCGGCTCGGCCACCATCTTCACCGGCTTGCCGCGCCCGATCAGGATCGCCGCGCGGGAGCGTTCGGGATCCGCCTCGAAGCGCGTGCGGACCCAGCTGACCAGGAACTTCATGTATTCCGAGGCCAGGAGGCGCGCGGCCGGCGGGTTCTTCCACCAGCGATCGGCATCGAAGGCCTCGCTCACGACCGGATGCGGCAGGACGCGGTCGCTGTCCTGGAGGGCGTGGTCGAGTTCGACCAGCGTCCGCGGCATGTGGTAGTTCGAGGTCACGACCGCGACGGTGCTGAACCGGTGCGCGCGCATCCAGCGGCGCGTCTCGATGGCGTTCCCGATCGTGTTGCGCGCCCGGTAGTCGAGATCCACGCAGCAGGCGATCAGGGCGCGCTGGGTCGGGTTCAGCCGGGCGATCTCGTCGCGGCTGGTCCGCTCGTTGACCCCGGTGATGAGCAGGCGCCGCCCGTAGCCGCCCGCGAGCAGGTCGATCGCGTCGCCGATCCGCTGGGCACCGCCGGTCAGCGCGACGATCCCGTCGGCCCGGTCGGTCGGCGTCCGCTCCTGGCGGGCGAGCGCGCCGACGAACACGAGAAAGCCCGCGAACAGGGCCAGCATCCCGAGCCCGGCGCCGAGGCCGCAGGTCCAGAGCGCGATCCGCCGCCGGTCGCGCGGGCGCGCGGCGGCGCGGCGCGGGAGACCCCACTCGTGCCAGGCCCAGCCGACAACGTCGGTCGAGGGCGGATCCGATGCGCGCAGCATACGCGTGGTCATCCTCCGGAGAATCGGCGCCGATTGCGGCGGCTCGGAGGCCGGCGCGGTCGGCTGTTTCCACACCGCAACGATAAAGTTTCCAGATGGTAAACGCGCTCGGAAGACCCCCTATTTCCACGTCTTCGTGACGCAGCAGGGATCAGGCCAGGAAGCGCCGCACGGTCACGCGCGAGACGACGCCCGTGACGAGGGACGCGATCACGCCGATCAGGATCACGCTGGCGTAGCCGCGCAGGCCGATATGGAACGCGCCGAACAGCGCCTCGACCTCCTGACCGGCCGGTCCGGAGCGCGCGGCCCGGGCGAGGAGCCCGGCGATCACGAAGGCCACGAGGGCCAGACCGGCGCCGATCGCGCCGCCGCGCAGGCCCAGGCCGAAGAACCGCCGCTGGAACGCGCGGGCGATGTAGTCGTCGTCGGCGCCGACGAAATGCAGCACTTCCACCACCTCGCGGTTGCTCGCCATGGCGCCGCGTGTCGCGAAGGTCACCGCGAGGCCGGTGGCGATCAGGACGAGCAGCACGAGCCCGATCCCGATCCCGACGAAGGCGTTGGCGGCGGTCGAGAGCCGCTGCAGCCAGAGGGCGTGGTCGTCGAGGCTGGCGACGCCCGGCAGCGCCTCGACGAGGCGTGATCGCAGCCGCTTCAGGTCGGCCGCCTGGCTGCTGGAGAGCTTGAGGGCGATGAGCCGCGGCACCGGCAGGTCGGACAGGTCGAGCCCGGTCCCGAGCCACGGCTCGAGCAGGCGCTCCGCCTCGGCCTTGCTGAACACCCGCGTCTCCGCGATCCCGGGTTCGGCCTTGGCGATGCCGTCGGCGCGCGCGACGTCGGCGTCGACGTCGCGGCCGGGACCGGGCCGGACCTGGATCGTGACCTCCCGCGCCACGTCGCCCTGCCACTGGGCGGCGTTGGTCGCGACCATCTCGGCCGCGCCCGCGCAGAGGCCGGCGAGGAAGGTGAGGATCGCGATGACCGCCGCGAGGGAGCGCCCCGCCGCCGTGTCGGTGGGCACCAGCGGCGCGTTGCGGCGCAGGTTGGCCGGCATCGACGGGTCGGGCGGCACGGCCGATCCACCGGCCTTCGTCCGCGGCATCGCCTGAGTGCTCATTCCTCGATCCGCAGCCGGCCTTCGCCCAGGACCATCCGGCGGGCATCGACGGCGTCCATGATGCCGAAATCGTGGGTGGCGATGATGACCGAGGTCCCGAGCTTGTTCAGCTCCAGGAACAGGCGCAGCAGCCGCCGCCCGAGGCCCGGATCGACGTTGCCGGTCGGCTCGTCCGCGAGCAGCAGGTCGGGCCGCGCGATCAGCGCGCGGGCGATGGCCGCGCGCTGCTTCTCGCCGCCCGAGAGCAGCGGGGGCAGGGCGTGCATGCGCTCGCCGAGGCCAACCCAGCGCAGCAGTTCCACCACCTCGGCCCGGTAGCTGGCCTCGGCCCGGCCCTGGACGCGCAGGGGCAGGGCGACGTTCTCGTAGGTGGTCAGGTGGTCGAGGAGCCGGAAATCCTGGAACACCACGCCCATCCGGCGCCGGAGCCCGGTCAGCGCCTTCGCGGAGATGTCGCTCACCTCCTCACCGAAGATCGAGACGAGCCCGCGGGTCGGCCGCACCGACAGAAGGATCAGGCGCAGCAGCGTCGTCTTCCCGGCGCCGGACGGGCCGGTCAGGAACTGGAAGGAGCGCGGCGCGATGCGGAAGCTCACGTCGGACAGCACCTCCGGCCCGAGGCCGTAGCGCATGCCAACATTCTCGAACTGCACCACCGGCCGCTCCGCGCCGGGCAGCAGGCTCTTCATGCTCGCCTGTAGGTTCAAAGCCGTGCCGTATCTCGTCTGTCCGTCCCTCGGGAATCGCCGGAGCGGCGGGCGTTTTCAAGGCCTCGGGGATTTCACGGCCCCTTAACCCTGTTCGGGCACACTTCTTCAAGCAATTCACAGTCCGGCCCGGTCGCGGCCGATCGATGCGAGTATGGCGCGGATGCTGATCGCCTGCCCGAGCTGCGCGAGCGAATATCGCATCGACGCCAGCAAGGTCGGCATGGAGGGCCGTTCGGTCCGCTGTGCCGCCTGCCGCGAGACGTGGTTCATCTCGCCCGCCGACGTCCTCGCCGGCCACGAGGCGGAGCTCGCCGCGCAGGCCGAGACCGATCCCCTCGCGGACGCGGCCTGGGAGGAGGCGACCGCCTCGGTGCGGAATGCCACCGACGTTCCGGCGCCCGAATCCCGACGGTCCGCCAAGCGCAAGTCCGCCGGGAAGGCCGCCGGGAAGGCGCGCCGCGCGATCCCGGGTCTGACCCCGTCGCTGGCTCTCGGCCTGACACTCCTGGCGGCGATCCCGCTCGTCTGCCTCGCCCGGACCAGCGTGGTCCGGGCCGTCCCGCAGACCGCCTCCCTGTTCGCGCGCATCGGCCTGCCGGTGAACGTGCGCGGGATCGAGATCCGCGACGTCGTCGCCTTCAACAACCCGGCCGAGGACGACAGTCCCGCGGAACTCGTCGTCGAGGGCGACCTCGTCGGCGTCGCGCGCTCGGACGCGCCCGTCGCGCCGCTGAGCGTCGAAATCCGCGACGCCGGCGGTCGGACGATCAAGACCTTCACGGTCGCGCCGCCGCGGACGATCCTCGCCGCGACCGAGACCGCGCGATTCCGCGCGAGCCTGCCGTCGCCGCCGGCCGCTGGGCGCGCGGTGGTGCTGCGTTTCGCCGACGCGTCCGCGACCCGCTCCGACCCTCGGGTGGCGGCGGCGGATCGGTGAGGCAGGTCCGCGCCGGCAATTAGCTCAGGTTGCGCCTCTCCCGCGGATCGGCAACCTTCTCGACGGCGCTCCCGTTGCGGGCGTGAGCGTCGGCCGACGTCGGCGTATGGGATCGCCGTGCCTTGAGTGTTCGCGAAACCGTTCCCATCGTCGTCGAGACGACCGACTCGGTCGATCAGAAGCGCGCCTTCGACTACTGGCGCAGCACGGCACTGGCGCGCGTCGACGCGACGCCGCTGGCACCCGACATCCCGTTCGCGGCGGGCCGCCGGCTCGCGATCACCCGTCACGGCGCGATCCTGCACACCCTGAGCAAACCGATCGGGGTCGAGCGCACGACGCAGCACGTGCGCCGGGACGGGCGCGACGACATCGCGATCGTGCTCCTCGTCCAGGGCAGCGGCTACATCGAGCAGGGCAACAGCGGCGCCGTGCTGGGCGCCGGCGACATCGCCGTCCATGCCATGGACCAGCCCTTCGCGATCGGCAGCCGCGATTCCTACGAGGAGATCCGCCTCCAGGTGCCGCGCGCCGCCTTCGTGAGCCAGGTCGGCAGCGTGCACGCCTTCGCCGGGCGCGGTCTCCGCGCGACGCCGCTCAGCGGCCTGTTCGCGACCTATCTGCGGTCGTTCTCCGAGACGGTCGGCGGTATGTCGGAGGCGGAAGCCGGCATCGCCCTCGAGGGCGTCCTGCACCTGCTGCGCGCCCTGGCCGACCGCCAAGGCGAGACGGCCGGCGACGAGCTGTCCGGGGACGCCGTACGGGCCCTGGCCCTCGCCCATATCGAGCGCCGACTGCACGATCCCGCCTTCGGGCCGGAATCGCTGCCGACGGCTCTGCGGGTCTCGCGAAGCCGCCTCTACGCGGCTTTCAGCGGCGACGAGGGCGTGGCGGCGAAGATCCGCGACGCCCGGCTCGACCGGGCCTACAGGCGGCTCCGCGGCGGCACGCGGATCGGGTCGGTGATGACGAGCTGCGGCTTCACCGACGCGGCCACCTTCAGCCGCGCCTTCCGCCGCCGGTTCGGCGTGGCGCCTCGGGACGTGCTGGAACGCCGCCCCTGACGGAGTCAGATGCGGCTGCCGCGCGGGTCGGAGACCGTCCGCCCGGGCGCGACCGCGCCCGCGAGCCGCTGCGCCACGCCGATGAACCCCAGGCCGAGGCGGATCGCGACGACGCCGACCCGCGCGATCCGGATCTGCCCGGGCAGCTGGCGCGGGCCGATCGGGCGGTAGGCGAGGCGCGGGCTGGCGCGCTCCGCCTCCGCGATGGCCTGACCCAGCGGGAGGGACGCGATGCGCCGCGCCTCCGGCGGAACGATGCCGATCGCCCGCGCCCAGCCGTCGCTCCGCGCGAGCGCCCCGCGCCCGTGCATCTGGCGGAATCGCCGCCGCCAGAGGTAGCGCCGCACGGCGCGCGGGAAGGTCTCCATCCGGGCATCGCAGAGCGCGTCGGGCTCCTCGCAGCGGGAGCGGATCGTGTCCGCCACGCCGCCCGGCGCGCGCCCGGCGAGGCGGGCCGAGATGGTCACGCAGACGTCGGTGGCGTGCCGGACCCGCAGCCCGTGTTCCAGCAGCCGGGCGATGAAGGCGCCGTCCTCGCCGAGCGGGATCTCGGGCATGCCGCCGACGGCGAGGTACGCGCTGCGGGTCACCGCGAGGGTCGCGCCGATTGCGGTCCGGTGGCAGGGCCAGGGGTCGTTCGGATCGGGATCGATCCGCGCCTCGGCCTCGGTGATCAGGGCGTCGTAGGTGTCCTCCAGCCGGCCGCGGGCGGGGAGCGAGGGCGGCAGCAGCGCCGCCTCCGCCGCGTCGAGCTCGACCCGGCCGGCCACAGCGTCGGCCCCGGCCTCAATCGCCGCGCGATTGCGCGCCACCCAGTTGGGCGGGACCCGGCTGTCGGCGTCGGTCGACAAGATGATCCCCGCATTCCCCGCATCACCCAGCCAGGCGGCGGCGGCGTCCATGGCCCGGCGCCGGGCCCATCCGGCATGGGCGCCGGAAAAATTCTCGACGGACACGCGGACCGGGATCGACAGCGTCGGCACCAGCGCGGTGACGAGGGCCTCGGTGCCGTCCGTGCAGTTGTTCAGGAACAGCACGAGCCCGACGCGCCCCGATTCGGCACCCTCCTGGGCGTCGATCGCCCGCAGGCACGCGGCGATCCGCTCCTCCTCGTTGCGCACGGGCACCGCCACGATCGCATCGGGACCCGGGACGTCTGACAAAGGGGGGCTCGACACCGGTGATCATCTCCGCCGGACCCGTCGTGCGGGTCTGGATCGGGCTTATGCCGGAGCTTCCCTGAACGGGACCGGACCGGGGAGACCTAGCGACGCGCCGCCGGTCAGAGGGTCTTCTCGACGAAGCCCTCGATCCATTCCGGCTGGGTCTCGCCGACCGAGCGGCCGACCTCGGTCTCGCCCTTGTAGGCGATCAGCGTGCTCTGCATCCGCACGTTCAGGCGGCGCAGCAGCTCCTTCTGGCTATCGAAGTCGATGTCGAAGATCTGGAGATCCTTGAAACGCGGCTCGGCCGCGAGTTTCGCGAGGATCGGCTTCTGCGTCCGGCAGATCGGGCACCACGGGGCGCTGACCGCGATCAGCACCGGCTTCCCGCCCTTCTGCGCGGCCTCGAAGGCCGCGTCCGAGAACGGCCGGGTCTCGCCCGCCAGGGCAGCGGTCGGGACCTCGAGCAGGGCCGGGCCGGCGAGGGCGAGGCCGACGAGCGCGAGGACGTGACGGCGGCTCTTCATGGCATGCGATCCTCCCGCGACCCCGTCGGCGCGGGGGGCTGCTGGTGGCGGGATGCTACGTCGCGCGCCCGGCCCCGTCCCTGTGACCTGTGCGCCCCGGAGACGGAAAGCCCCCGCGCCGGATCACATTGTCGAGACGCCGGACGGCGGCGCGTCGGACGACCGGTCCTCCGCCACGAGCGCCGCGATGTCGTCGGGATCCACCGCGTCGATCGGGCGCCGGATCTTCAGGGCGCGCGTGGGCGCGCCGGCGCGCATCACCAGCACGATCGTCTCCATGTCGGGGCAGCCCGGATCGGCGCAGGCGATCTCGTTGACCGCCAGCGTGTCGGCCTCGCCGAGGCCGAGGGCCGTCCGCAGATCCTGCTTCAGGCGCGCCGCGATCGCGGCGCGCTCCGCCGAGCGGGCCCGCCACGCCTTGAGGCTCACGAAAGCCATGCGCGATGCTCGTTGTCCTGCCGTGGAAGCCCGGTTGCGGATGTGTAACACTGTTACAGTTTTCCGGGGGCGGTCAAGCGTCGCCCCATGCGCCTGAAACAACCGTCGTGTTCACCGGTCATGTAGAGGCCGACCTCGGAAAAACCGACTGCGTTGGTCTTCGGACTCGACAGGGGCGTAGAGGTCCGGTGTGGTGTAATAGGCGCGCGAAGGATGTGAGATCTTGCGACCCTGGCGGGACGGACCGGACGACCGGCGGAGCTACCATCACGGCAACCTGAAGGAGGCCCTGCTGGAGGCCGCGCGCCGGTTCATCGCCGAGCGCGGGATCGGCGGCTTCACCCTGGTCGACGCGGCGCGGCTCGTCGGCGTGACGCCGGCCGCCTTGTACCGCCATTTCCGCGGCCGCGAGGCGCTCCTCGAGGAACTCGCCGGGCGCGGCTTCGCGGAGCTCGCCGCGCGTCTGGCGCGGGCCCTGACGTCGCGCGGGACGCCGCTGGAGCGGTTCACCCGGATGGGTGAGACCTATCTCGCCTTCGCCGAGGAGGAGCCGGCCTACTACGCGGCGATCTTCGAGACCCGCGGGGCACCCGTCGGCGGGGCCGATCCCGACGCGCCGCCCGGCACCCCCGGTGCGGAGGCGCGGCCGAGTCCCTTCGACCTGCTGGTGGAAGCGCTGCAGGCGACCTTCGCGGACGGGTTCGGGGGCGTGGCGCCCCGCTTCATCGCCCTGGAAGTCTGGGCCCTCGCGCACGGCCTCGCCACCCTCTCGGCCGCCGGCCATCTGCCGCGCGGCCCCGGCTTCCCCGACAAGTACGAGTTGCTGCGGGCCGGAGTCCTCGCCCTGGTCCACGGGGCGGGGCGCCCCGGCGAGCGCGACGGCGGCGGTGGGCGGCCTTGAAAGGCCCCCGCCGGACCCGCATGTTAACCGCGTTCACATGAACAGCGGAGCACAGCCGTGACCTCTCAATCCTCCTCTCCCTGGGCGACCGGCAGGCTCTGCCGGTCCGGCCCGTTCCCGCGTCGGTCGCTGGAGATCGGCGCGATCGTGGTGGGCTTCATCTACTGGTGGCCGATCGGCCTCGCGCTCGTGGCCTGGAAATTCGCGGGCTACCCGGCCTTCGCCGAGATGCGGGACGCCGCGCGCCGGACGGTGTCGGGGTTCGAGGGCGGGCGCCCCGCGTCGCGCTTTGCCCGCGCCTTCGAGGCCGCGAACCGCCGCGGCGGCAGCGGGAACGCCGCCTTCGACGAGTACCGCCGGGCCGAGCTCGACCGCCTCGAGGCGCAGCGCCGCGCCCTCGAGGAAGAGAGCCGCGCCTTCTCGGACTTCGTGGAGGAGCTGAAGCGCGCCCGGGACCGCGAGCAGTTCGACGCGTTCATGGCCAAGCGCCGGACCGAGGGTGGCGGCCGCGCGGTCTGATTCTGCGACGCGGCGTCCGGGCTCATCGGCCCGGACGCACCCCCTGAACACCGCGTGCCGTCTCAGGCCGCGCGGACGCGATCGAGGAACCGCGCCACCTCGCCGTTCAGGTGCTCGGACTGCTCCGAGAGCCGCGACGCCTCGGCCAGAACCTGCCCGGCGGCCTGACCGGTCTTCTCGACGGCCCCAGCGACGCTGACGATGCTGCGGGTCACCTCGCCGGTGCCGGCCGCGGCCTGACCGACGTTGCGGACGATCTCGTGGGTCGCCGCGCCCTGCTGCTCCACCGCCGCCGCGATCGTCGTCGCCACGCCGTCGATGTCCCGGATCCGGGCCGTGATCGTCCCGATCGCCGCGACGGCCTGCCCGGTCGAGGCCTGCACCCGCCCGATCTGGCCCGCGATCTCTTCCGTGGCCCGGGCGGTCTGCTCGGCCAGCGCCTTCACCTCCGTGGCCACCACCGCGAAGCCGCGCCCGGCCGCGCCCGCGCGCGCCGCCTCGATCGTGGCGTTGAGCGCCAGCAGGTTGGTCTGACCCGCGATGGTCGAGATCAGCCCGACCACGTCGCCGATCCGCGCCACGGCCTCGCTCAGGTCCCGGACCAGCGCGCCGGTCCGGTCGGCCTCCGCGACCGCCGCCCGCGCGAGGCCGGCCGAGCCGTCGACCTGCCGGCCGATCTCCTGCACGGAGGCGCCGAGTTCCTCGGCCGCCGCCGCCACGGTGCCGACGTTGCTGGCCGCCTCCTCGGCCGCGGCCGCGACGGTGGTCGACTGCCCCGCGGTCTCGGCCGCGGTCTCCGTCATGCCGCGGGCCGTGGCCTGCAGGCCGGCCGCCGCGGTCGAGACCTGCGCGACGATCCCGCCGACGGCGTCGGCGAAGCGGTCGGCGACCTGCCGCATCGCGAGGCCGCGCTGACGCGCCGCGTCCTGCCGGGCCGCCTCGGCCTCGGCCTCGAGCTGCCGAGTGCGGATCAGGTTGTCCTTGAACACCTGCACGGCGCGGGCCATGGCGCCGATCTCGTTGCGCCGCCGGAGGCCCGGGACGGCAACGGCGGAATCCCCGGCCGCGAGGGCCTCCATGGCCGCGGTGATCCGCCGGATCGGCCGGAGCACGCCGCGGAACAGGGCGAGCAGCCCGAGGGCGACGAGCAGCAGGGTCGCGACCAGGGCCGCCCCGTCGCGCCACAGGGTGCTCCGCGCCGCCCCCGACAGGGCCTCGGCCCGCGCAACCATCTCGTCGAGGCAGACGAAGGCGAGGTCGACGAGGGTCACCTGCTCGGGCGTGTCGAGCTTGCGCGCCTGGGCGAGCGTCAGGCCCGGCGGCGCGCCGCGAGCCAGGGCCTGCGCCACGGCGCGCCGGCGGGCGAGGGGGGCGCCCTCGAAATTGTTCTCCCGGGCTCGCCGGAACGCGGCCTGGACCGTCCCGGACGCCTCGGCCGCGGCCTCGATCGCCGCGTTCCAGGCCGCGTCGAGCCGTCCCCGCTCCTCGGCGGCCGCGACGGTCTCGTCCAGCGACCAGGACGCCCCGGCCGCCAGGGATGTCTGCACGCGCAGCGCGACGGCGCCGTTGGCCATGCGCGTCGCCCACGCCGCCCGCTTCAGGGCGAGGTCGCGCCGGAGGAGCCCGTCGGACAGCGGGATCGCGGCGTCCACGGCGTCGCTCGTGGCGATCAGGGCATCGAGCATGGCCTGGAGGGCGGCCCTGGCCTCCGCCGTCACCGCGCCGTCGCGACGCGCGCCCGGCACGTCCAGGGCGGCGTCGACCCGCGGCCGGAGGCGATCGAGGCGGCCGCTCGCCTCGTGCAGCCGGCCGAGGGTCGCCGCCACGGCGGGCATTTCCAGACCGTCGAGGAGCGGCCGGGCCGCGGCGAGCCCCGCGATGGCCCGCTGCCGGTCGGCGTAGAGCGACGCGCGGGTCTCGGCCTCGACGGGCTCGGCGGCGGCGAGGAACTGCAGCGTCGCGCCCCGCTCGAACCGGGTCACGTTCAGCGTCTGGAGGAGGGCGCGGCTCGCCCGCACCAGCGCGATGACCCGCTCGGCCTCGGCGGCGTGCTGCCGCGCCTCCCGCACGGTGCCCGTCGCGAAGCCGAGCATGATCGTGGCCATGACGACGAGGACGAGGCTCATGGTCGTCCGGATGGACAGGTCCCCTACGCGCATCGTGCCTCGGCTCCGGTCGCCCGTTCGATCGGGCATGCCGGAGCATAGCAAGTTTTTCCCCGCACAACCGTGACAACGAGAGCGGGCACAGGCACCCGCCTGCCTTCAACCGCTACCTTGCGCACTATCATGCCGTAATACGTCCCGATAATGACCGGACATCCGCGCGGATATTTTTGGTCACCACTTGATCAGACGCGGATAGGGTGCAAAAAAACTTCCATTTACCTGTGCGCAACGACACTCACGCTCGGAACAGCGCGCCGTCCGAGGGGTCCCGCGTCCCTCTCGGGGGGCGCCGCGTCAGCCGGCCAGAAGCGCGGCGAAATGGGCGACGAGCCGCCGGGCGACCTCGTCCTTGCCGAGGCGCGGCCAAGTCTCCACGGCGCCGTCCCGCCGGATCAGGTGCACCGTGTTGTCGAGGCCGCCCATGACGCCGCCCTCGGCCGACACGTCGTTGGCCACGATGAGGTCGCAGCCCTTCCGGGCGATCTTCGCCCGGGCGTGCTCGACCACCGTGTCGGTCTCGGCCGCGAACCCGACCACGAGGGGCGGGCGCCCGGCCGGCCGGCGCGCGATCGTGGCGAGGATATCGGGGTTCTCGACCAGCGGCATCGGCGCCGGCCCGGTTCCGTCCTTCTTGATCTTCTTGCTGCCCGCCTCCTGCTCCGGGCGCCAGTCGGCGACCGCGGCGGCGAAGACCGCGATGTCGGCCGGCAGCGCTTCCTCGACGGCGGCCAGCATCTGCCGGGCGGTCTCGACCCGCACGACGGCGACGCCCGGCGGGTCGGGCAGCGACACCGGCCCGGAGACCAGGGTCACGGCGGCGCCGGCCGCGGCGGCGGCGGCCGCGATGGCGTGGCCCTGGCGGCCCGAGGAGCGATTAGCGATGTAGCGGACGGGGTCGATCGGCTCGTGGGTGGGGCCCGAGGTCACGAGCACGCGCCGGCCGGCCAGGGGCCTGTCCCCGCTCGGGGCGCCGAGCATCCGCTCCAGCGCGTCGGCGATCTCGTTGGGCTCGGCCATCCGGCCGGGTCCGGATTCGGGCTCGGCCATCCGGCCGGCATTCGGCCCGACGATCCGGACGCCGTCGCCCTCCAAGACCGCGCGGTTCCGGCGGGTGGCGGGATGCGCCCACATCTGGACGTTCATGGCCGGCGCGATCAGGATCGGCAGGGTCGTGGCCAGCAGGACCGTGGTCGCGAGGTCGGCCGCGTGACCGCCGGCCATGCGGGCCATCAGGTTGGCGGTCGCGGGCGCCACCACCACGGCATCCGCCTGACGGGCGAGCTTGATGTGACCGATCTCGGCCTCGGAGGCGCGGTCGAACAGGTCGGTATGCGCCCGCTCACCGGCGAGCGCGGCCGCCGCCAGCGGCGTCACGAATTCCTGCGCCCCCGCGGTCAGGACCGGGCAGACGCTGGCGCCCCGCTCGCGCAGCCGCCGGATCAGGTCGAGGGCCTTGTAGGCCGCGATGCCGCCGCCGATGACGAGGAGGACGCGGCGATGGGCGAGGGTCTCGGTCATGCCGCCGACCCTCTGCGCGCCGGTGCGCGCGCGTCAAGCGGCCTCAGGCGGCGGCCGGGACGGCCGGCGCCTTCAGGCCGCCGAACCGGCGCTCGCGGCGACCGAACTCGGCCACGGCCTCGGCGAGGTCGTCGGGCCCGAAATCGGGCCACATCCGCTCGGTGAACAGCAGCTCGGCGTAGGCCGCCTCCCACAGCATGAAGTCGGAGAGGCGGCGCTCGCCGCCGGTGCGGATCAGCAGGTCGACATCCACCGGGGAGCCGTGCATCGGGCCGGCCACCAGCTTGCCGAAGCTCTCGCGCGTCGGCTCCTCGCCGGCGAGGCGCTGCGCCGCCGCGATGATCGCGTCGCGGGCCGAGTAGTCGACGCAGATCCGCAGATGCAGCCGGGTCCCCGCCGCCGTGGCGGCCTCGGCGGCCGCGATCGCCTGTGGGATGCCGTCGGGCAGACGGTCGCGCCGACCGACGACGCTGAGACGGGTGCCGGTGCGGGCGAGGCGCTGGGTCTCGTTGCGCAGGTACGAGCGCAGGAGCCGCATCAGGCCGCCGACTTCCTCGGCCGGCCGCTGCCAGTTGTCCGCCGAGAAGGCGTACAGCGTGAGCGTGCCGATGCCGTGATCCGGGCACGCCTCGGCGGTGCGGCGGATCGCCTCGACGCCCCGGTGGTGGCCGGCCAGCCGCGGCAGGCCGCGCTGCGTCGCCCAGCGCCCGTTGCCGTCCATGATGATCGCGGCGTGCAGGGCTCCCGGCACCGCTTCGCTTTGCATCGTAAAGTCTCCCGGCATGGGCGTGGCGTAGAGGTCTATCGAAACGGGATTAACATTCCCGGCGGGACGGGCGGTCTCACGCCGTTTTCGTGGCCGGATCGAGGCCGCGGACACCGGATTCGGGGCCGCGCTCGGCCGCCTCCGCGGCGTCGCGCACCACCTGCTCCAGCACGCCGAGATAGCCGATGAAGCGCCGACGCCCGACCGCCGTGAGGCGGCAGATCGTCTGCGACCGGTTCTGCGCGAAGCGCTTCTCGAGGCTCACCAGATCCGCCTCGCTCAGAACGGCCAGGTGGCGGCTGAGATTGCCGTCGGTGAGCCCGCACAGCCGCTTGAGATCCGGGAAGGGCAGCCCCTTCGGGTGCGCCACCAGGGAGGTCAGCACGCTCAGGCGCGCCCGCTCGTGGATGATCCTGTCGAGCCCCTCGTAGGAGAAGCGCCCCTCGGAACGGTCAGCGGTCGTCATCGAAGGCCCGGGCCCCGTGATGGATGATCCCGGCCAGCCACGCCTGGCCGAACAGGAAGGGCAGGCCCATCGTCCAGGGCGACAGGGCCCGCGTCTCGGCCGAGACCGCCAGGACGGCGAGGCCGGCGAGCAGGTACCAGGCCCCGACGCCCTGGACCGCCCGGGGCAGGATCCGGGCCGAGGCGAAGAGGCCGAGGCCGACCAGCACCTGCCAGAGACCCGGCAGCATCCAGACCTCGCCGGGCGCGAAGCGGGCGATGACCAGGGCGAGGCAGGCCCCCGCGCCCGCGGCCGGCAGGAACACCTCGATGGCGTTCCACACCATCGCGTCGGCGAGGCCGGAATGCAGGCGCCGGCTGCGCCGGACCGCCTCGACGCCGATCATCGCGAAGGCCGCGAGGGCCGCCGCGATCCAGAGGCCGAAGAACAGGCCCGGCCGCGCCGCGGGATCGCCGAGCCACAGGGCCTGCCCCGCCGCGCAGGCGAGCGCGAGGCCGCCGGTGCCGGCGACCGTCGCCGCGCCCAAGCCGCGGAACGCCGTATCGCGGGCGATCTGCGAGCGGATGGCCACGATGTCGGCCAGCGCCTTGTCCAGGTCCTGCATGTGCCTCAAGCCCCCGGCCGCAGCATGCCGCACTCCCCACTTTGCACCGCAAAGTATCGACGGGGTCGGCCCACCGCAAGCCGATTTCCGCGCGCGCATGCCGATCTTCTCAGCATCCGGGACCGCGGTCGAGTTCGCCCCCGGGTGAATTCTACCTATCGGTTGTATTCGCCACACCGTCTTTAGTGGAACGCCACGGCGCTCCGCGGCAGGTCCTCGGCATGGCCGGCGGCGGACGAAAGCCGTCAAACCGCACCCGCGCAGGGTTTCTCGGAGCGCGATCCGGGCCCATATTGTTCTCATGCCCGCACCGAAGAAACCGCGCGCCGCCTCCGTGACGGCCACGTCCGCCAAGGCGTCGAAGCCCGAGCTGAAGCCCCTGGACACCTATCTGGCGGAGCTTCTGAACCCGGCGCTCAACCGGAACCGTCCGGCCACCGTCGAGCCGCCCCCCGAGGCGCCGGCACGGCCGGGCCGCAAGGCGGGGGGCAGGAAGGGCAACCCGAAGGACGGGGTGCCCGCGGCCGCGACCCGGCGGGCCGAGATCGCCCGCGACGGCTTCGCGGAGGCCCCCCAGGCCGGCTACGCGCTCGGCGACGCGGCCGATGTCGACCCCCGTCTGGCGCAGGCGCTCGGCCTGACGCCGCCCGAGGACGGCCCCGCGCCGGAGGGCGCCGATCTGCCGGATCCCGGCGGCGACGGCGGCGCCTCGGCGACGGTGAGCGCGCTCGAGCGGCTGCTCACCGAGGGCAACCCGCTGTTCAAGGACGGCAAGACCTGGACGCCCCACCGGCCGGAGCGGCCGCAGAAATCCGAGGGCGGCGTCCGGTTCACGCTCAAGTCGGAATTCACGCCGGCCGGCGACCAGCCCCGGGCGATCGCCGAGCTCGTCGGCGGCGTGCAGGCGCTGGAGCGCGACCAGGTGCTGCTCGGCGTCACCGGCTCGGGCAAGACCTTCACGATGGCCAAGATCATCGAGGAGACGCAGCGCCCGGCGCTGATCCTCGCGCCCAACAAGACGCTGGCCGCGCAGCTCTACGGGGAGTTCAAGGCTTTCTTCCCCGACAACGCGGTCGAGTACTTCGTCTCCTACTACGACTACTACCAGCCCGAGGCCTACGTCCCGCGCTCCGACACGTTCATCGAGAAGGAATCCTCGATCAACGAGCAGATCGACCGGATGCGCCACGCTGCCACCCGCGCCCTGCTGGAGCGGGACGACGTGATCATCGTCGCCTCGGTCTCGTGCATCTACGGCATCGGCTCGGTCGAGACCTACACGGCGATGTCGTTCACGGTCTCGCTCGGGGAGCGGATCGAGCAGCGCCAGCTCATCGCCGACCTCGTGGCCCTGCAGTACAAGCGGATCCAGTCCGACTTCGCCCGCGGCACCTTCCGGGTGCGCGGCGATTCGATCGAGCTGTGGCCGGCCCACCTGGAGGATCGCGGCTGGCGGATCGGCCTGTTCGGCGACGAGGTCGAGAGCATCGTCGAGTTCGACCCGCTCACCGGCAAGACGATCTCCGAGCTGAAATTCGTGAAGGTCTACGCCAACTCGCACTACGTCACGCCGCGCCCGACGCTGCAGCAGGCGATCAAGGGCATCAAGCACGAGCTGAAGGGCCGGATCGAGGAGCTGACCAAGATGGGCCGCCTGATCGAGGCGCAGCGCATCGACCAGCGCTGCACCTTCGACATCGAGATGATCGAGGCGACCGGCGCCTGCAACGGCATCGAGAACTACTCGCGCTACCTCACCGGCCGGAAGCCGGGCGAGCCGCCGCCGACCCTGTTCGAGTACCTGCCCGACAACGCCCTGGTCTTCACCGACGAGAGCCACGTCACCGTGCCGCAGATCGGCGGCATGTACCGGGGCGACTTCCGCCGGAAGGCGACGCTGGCCGAGTACGGCTTCCGGCTGCCGTCCTGCCTCGACAACCGCCCGCTGCGCTTCGAGGAGTGGGACGCGATGCGGCCGATGACGGTCCACGTCTCGGCGACGCCCGGCAAGTGGGAGATGGAGCAGACCGGCGGCGTCTTCGCCGAGCAGGTCATCCGCCCGACCGGCCTCGTCGACCCGGTGATCGAGGTGCGCCCGGCCCGCAGCCAGGTGGACGACCTGCTGGGCGAGGTCCGGGAGGTGGCGCAGGCCGGCTACCGGACCCTCGTCACCACGCTCACCAAGCGCATGGCCGAGGACCTCACCGAGTACCTGCACGAGAACAGCGTGCGGGTGCGCTACATGCACTCCGACATCGACACGCTGGAGCGGATCGAGATCATCCGCGACCTGCGGCTCGGGGCCTTCGACGTCCTGATCGGCATCAACCTGCTGCGCGAGGGCCTCGACATCCCGGAATGCGCCCTGGTGGCGATCCTCGACGCCGACAAGGAAGGTTTCCTCCGCTCGGAGACCTCGCTGATCCAGACCATCGGCCGCGCCGCCCGCAACGCCGACGCGCGCTGCATCCTCTACGCGGACAACATCACCGGCTCGATGGAGCGGGCGATGGCCGAAACCGAGCGCCGCCGCGCCAAGCAGCTCGCCTACAACGCCGAGCACGGGATCACGCCGCAGAGCGTGAAGCGCGGCATCGCCGACATCCTGAGCAGCGTGTTCGAGCGCGACCACGTGCAGGTCGATACCGGGCTCGCCAAGGACGCCATCACGGTCGGCCACAATCTCAAGGCCGTGATGGCGGACCTCGAGAAGCGCATGCGGGCGGCCGCCGCCGACCTCGACTTCGAGGAGGCGGCGCGGCTGCGCGACGAGCTGAAGCGTCTCCAGGCGACCGAGCTGCTGGTCTCCGACGACCCGATGGCCCGGCAGGGCGACGTGGAGCGCGAGGCGGGGAAGTTCGGCCGGAAGCCGCCGCGCGGGGGCAGCCGCATCGCCAGGCCCGACCTCGACAATATGGGCCCGGGGACGGACCGGGAGCTGCCGGTGGGCGGCGCGGCGCCGGTCTGGCAGGAGCGGCCGAAGCCGCGCTCGACGCAGGGGCTCGGCGGTCAGAAGCCCAAGTACAAGGGCGGCGGTGGGCGACGGCGGGGCTGACCCGGCCGCCGGGACCTCAGGCGGCCTCGCTGCCGCGGCCGAGGCCTTGTCCCGACCCGGCCTCGCCGGCATCGACGATGGCCTGCGCGATCCGGACCACGAGGACGTGGCAGGCCTCGTCGTAGGCGTGGGAATCCGCGCGGACCGCCGCCTCAACGACGGTCCCCGCCTGCTCGCGCACGATCTCGCGGGCGGTGCGCAGCGCGTCGGCGTAGGGCTCAAACGGTCGGGGCATCGTCGCGCTCCGGAGACGCCGGGCCTGGCCCGGATAGGCGGCTGGAACGAGCCGGGCGACGAAACTGTTCCCCCGGCCGCTGGACGTCGATGCCGCAGCGGCCCAGATCAGCCGCGATGAGTGACGAGCACGCGATGGCCTCAGAGACGAACCCGCCCCCGACCCTCGACGACGAGACCCTGGCCTTCGCGGGCCGGGTCTTCCAGTACGCGCGGATGGGTCACGCCGAGGAGCTCGCCGACCTGTTCGGGCAGGGGCTGCCGGCGAACCTGCGCAACGACAAGGGCGACAGCCTGCTGATGCTCGCTGCGTATAACGGACAGGCGGAGGCCGCCCGGGTGATCCTGGAGGCCGGCGGCGACCCGGAACTCGCCAACGACCGCGGCCAGACACCGCTCGCCGGGGCGGCCTTCAAGAACGACCTCGCCGTCGCGCAGCTCCTGCTCCGGCACGGGGCCGCGGTGGACGGGACCGGCGACGGCACCCGCACGGCGCTGATGACCGCCGCCATGTTCGACCGCACCGAGATGGTCGACCTGCTCCTCCAGCACGGCGCCGACCCGGATCGCCGCGACGCCTCCGGCCAGAGCGCCGCCGACATGGCCCGGGCGATGGGCGCCCAGGCGACGCCGGCGCAGCTCGACGGGGCGCCCCGGCGGCAGGCGTGAGGCCGCGTCGCGAGAAGACCTGTTCGGGCGCGACAGGCGCCGCACACGGGAGCACAACCTTGTCGCGATGGATCGGGGCCGCCCTGCTGGCCTGCCTTGCCGGAACCGCCGCCCTGAGTACGGCCTCCGCCGCCGAGACGCCCTGGCCGGCCTTCGGGCACGACCCGAGCAACCGCAACTTCTCCGAGCTGACCCAGATCAACCGCGACACGGTCGGCCGGCTGCGCCCCGCCTGGATCTTCCAGACCGGGATCACCGGCTACTTCCAGGCCCAGCCGGTGATGGTGGACGGCACCCTCTACGTCTCCACGACGCAGAACAACGTCGCCGCCCTCGACGCGAAGACCGGCAAGCCGCTCTGGACCTACACCCACAAGCCGCGCACCGAGAAGATCTTCGGCCCGCCCTCCAACCGCGGGGTCGCGGTGTCGGGGGGCCTCGTCTTCGAGGCGACCATGGACGGGCAGCTCATCGCCCTGGACGCCAGGACCGGCCGGATCGTCTGGGAGAAGGAGGCGGTGCGCCCGGAGGAGGGTGAGACCGAGACCGCCTCGGGCCTGGCCGCGACCCTCGGCGGCAAGCCCGTCCAGGGTTCGAGCCGCCTCGGCTTCAAGATGCCGCCGCTCGTCGCCGACGGGCTCGTCATCGTCGGCGTCACCGGCGCCGGCTACGGCCTCCACATCGAGGACGAGGCGGGCGGCCTCGACGGCGGCTCGGTGGTCGGCATCGAGGGCGGATACGGGCGGCGCGGCTGGCTCGCGGCCTACGACGCGAGGACCGGCGAGGAACGATGGCGCTGGTACGTCACGCCCTCGGAGGGCTGGGAGGGCGGCTTCGTGGAGAAGACCGCCGACGGCACGCCGCTCCACCGCGACATCGCCGCCGAGAAGGCGGCGGCGCCCGCCAACCGCGACGCCTGGCGGGTGGGCGGCGGCTCCCTCTGGATGACGCCCGCCTACGACCCCGATCTCGGCCTGATCTTCCTCGGCACCGGCAACCCGGCGCCGCAGAATTTCGGCCTGTCGCGCCCGGGGGACAATCTCTACACGATGTGTCTCGTCGCCCTCGACGTGAAGACCGGGAAGCTGCGCTGGTACTACCAGCAGGTGCCGCACGACGAGTGGGGCTACGACGTCGCCGCGCCGCCCTTCCTGCTGGACATGCCGGGCGGCGCCAGGGCGGTGGCCTCGGCGAGCAAGACCGGCTGGATCTACGTCCACGACCGCGCCACGGGGAAGCTGCTCGCGCGCTCGGCCCCGCTGATCGAGCAGAAGAACCTGTTCGCGCCGCCGACCCCGCAGGGCACAGTGGTGGCGCCCGGCCCGCTCGGCGCGGTCTCGTGGCCGCCCACCGCCTATGACGGGACGCGCGCCTACGTGCAGGTCCGCCACGGGGCGACGACCTACACGGTGAAGACCGTGCCGGCCGCCGCGGGGCGTCCGGAGATCCGCTACACGGAGACCGGGGAGGCCAGGGGCGAGCCGTCCTTCAGCACGCTCACGGCCGTCGATCTCGCGGACGGCGGCCGGATCGCGTGGTCGGTGCGCGGCGCGAGCCGCCTCTCCGGGGGCACCCTGGCGACCGCCGGCGGGCTCGTCTTCTCGGGCGAGGAGGACGGCCATCTCGACGCCCACGACGCGCGGGATGGCCGGATTCTCTGGCGCTTCCAGTGCGGGGCCGGCATCAGCGGGCCGGCGATGACCTACGCACTGGACGGCAAGCAGTACGTCGCGGTGGCGGCGGGCGGCGCCTCATTCACCAGGGCGTCGGGCTTCGGCACCGGCGACGCGCTGCTGGTCTTCGCACTGCCCGATTGACCGCGACCGGCCCACAGCGCGGACGAATGTCGCGGCGCGCGGGACTCTCGACGCTGCGGCGGGACGGGACGCCCCGGCGCGGCCCCTTGGCTAGTGGGCCACGAAGAGGGACAGCGCGCACAGGGCACTCGCGCCCAGTGCGAACGTCACGTCGGTCCAAGCGAAACGAGCCCTGCCAGGCATGCAGAATCTCCGCGCGAATACAGACCAACAAATTCCCGGACAAGTTGTTGCCGTCCGCTACCGGACAGAAGCCTCGCGGACGGTGGCCGGAGACGTTCGAGGAGGCAGGCCGGGACGGGTACGCTCACGACGCGCGGCCTTACGCGGCTGGCGCGTGATGTCCGGGCGCCCGGACCGCCTCAGCCCGCCACGACGGCGTAGCGGGTGCGCAGGCGCAGGCCGAACACCGCCATCATGAACATGCAGCAGGTGGCGTTGTTGCCGTTGTAGAGCACCGTCTCGAAGGAGGCCGAGACCAGCCCGAGGAACCACAGCCTCAGGAACAGCAGGGTCTCCGCGTCGAGGCGCGTCCCGCCGGCCACGCGCTGCAGGTCGCGCACCGGGGCGAGCACGAAGGCCACCACGGTCAGGGCGAGGAACGGCAGTCCGCCGATCAGCGCGGTGTCGAGATAGGCGTTGTGGGCGTGGTCGACGGTGTTGACCCAGGTCAGCGCCTCGGAGCCGGCATACATGGTCCGCTCAGTCATCCAGAAGGCGCCGATCCCCCAGCCGCGCCAGGGCCGGATCATGATGTTGTCGATGGCGAACTGCCAGATCTCGCTGCGGCCCGTGAAGGTCGCGTCGGTGAGCAGCGACCCCACCGCCTCCTGGATCGGCGGCGCCAGCACCGAGCCGATCGAGATCAGCGAGAACCCGATCACCGGGCCGAGGAGCAGCAGGCGGCGCAGGAACCCGCCGGTCAGGACCTGGCACAGGCCGGTCACGGCGAGGATCACCGGCAGGAGCAGGATCGCGGTCTTGGAGCCGCTCGCCACCAGGAACCCGGCCGCCAGGAGCACGATCGCCCAGCCGAGGACGCGGCTCGCCACCCTGGCGACGTAGAGGCCCACGATCACCAGGATCACCATGGCGGCGCCGGCCTCGTTCTTCTGCGGGAAGATCCCGCGCCAGAGGCCCGGGTGGCTCGGATCGGAATTGACGTCGAAGGCCGAGTGGATCGCGAGGTTCGGCACGAAGGCGACCGCGAGGTAGGAGGCGAGCACGATGACCAGGGCGGACCCGGCCATGGTCAGCGCCAGCTGGCGGGGCGAGCGGGCCACGATCAGCACGCCCGCCGAGAGCATCGCCGCGATGGCGAAGAGCGCGAGCCGCCGCAGCGACAGGCTCGGCTCGACGGAGAGCAGCGCCGTCGCCCCGAGCCAGAGGGCGCAGAGCACGAGGGGGCGGGTCACCAGGGGGCGGAGGTGGCGCACGCCGATCCGGTGGATCGCCGCCGCCATGGCGGCGCCGGCGCTGAGGAACAGGATCTGCGTCAGCAGGCTGCCGTCCTCGGAGGCCGCGAGCATCGACCGATCGGACAGGTCCTTCAGCCAGACGTGGTTCCAGAGCAGGACGAAGACGGCCCCGTTCAGGAGCACGCGCAGAACGTCCGGCACGTCGCGGCCCGCGACGCCGCGCTGCCGCCCGTCGGCCGGGATCCCGATCGCCGCGTCCGCAGAAGCCATGCCGTCCCACCGCGAGGCCGCGCCGCGCGGCCAGGACCATTCTAGCGGCCCGCAGGTGCGGGGCGATGGAAAATCAGATGTTGCACCCCGCGATCGCGCGATAACCTTGACGCGATGCCGGCGGGGTCAGCGCCGCATCGTGTACTGCGAGCGGCCGGCGGATTGCCGCATCAGGAAGGACGCCATCTCGGCCAGTTCCGGCGCCTTCGAGCGGAAGGTGACGGACAGCGCCAGCAGCGTGTCCTTGTGGTCGAGGCCCGGGTAGAGCCGCTCCTGGACCGGGACGTGCTCGGCCCGCAGCTTGGCGGCGAGGCTGACCGTGTGCCGCGGCTTCACCACGGTGTCGGCGTCGCCGGTCGCCAGGAAGGCGGGGGGCGAGAGCGGGCCCACGAAGGCGACGGGCTGCGTGGCCTCCGAATCGGGCGCCTTGCCGAACACCTTGACGGTGGTGTCCTGGTCGAACGGCAGGAAGTCGTAGGGGCCGGACAGGCCGGCGACGGCCTTGATCACCTTGGGATCGACCCCGGCGGCGATCACGTAGCGCGGGTCGAGGCCGAGCATCACGGCGTTGTAGGCGCCCGCCGAGTGGCCGGCGAGCACGATGCGGCGCGGGTCGCCGCCGTATCCGGCGATGTTGTCGCGCACCCACGCGATGGCCTCGGCGCCGTCCTCGAGGAAGCCGGGGAACGGCGCCTCCGGGTAGAGCCGGTAATCGGGCAGCACCGTGACGAAACCCTGCGCCGCGAGGGCGTGCCCGACGAAGGCGTAGTCGTCCTTGGCGCCGCTCTGCCAGGAGCCGCCGTAGAAGAACACCAGGACCGGCGCGTTCTCGGCGCCCGCGGTGGGAACGTAGACGTCGAGCCGCCGCCGCGGACCCTCGCCGAAGGGCTGGTCCTTCGCGGCGAGCCGACCCCCCGGATCGCGCGGGCCGATCGCGTCGAACAGCGCGAGCGGCGAGGCAGCGGTGAAGCCGAACGCGGCGAGCCCGAGGCAGAGGAGGCTAGCGAGCGCGGTGAGGAGACGTGTCATATCCCATCCGGTTGTCCCGACCGGGCCATACCGCACCGCCCTCGGGGCGGATTGATGACGCTCTCGGGGCGGATCACGAAAAATCAGGTCCGCAGCACGAAGCAGGCGCCGCCGACCTTGCGGATGCGGCCGCACAGGTCGTCGGCCGCCTGCCGGCTCTGAGCCGGGATGCGGATCCGGTAGAAGGCGCGGGTCCCGCGGTTGCGCAGGCGCGTGCCGATGATCATCGGCCGCACCTCGCCGATCACCCCCGCGTAGGCGCTCCGCGCGCGGTTGAAGCTCTGCAGCGCCAGAGCCTTGGAGAAGTTGCCGGCGAGCTGGATGCCCCAGGGGGCGGCCGGCCCCTCGTTGAGGCCGAGGGCGAAGCGGTCGCCGCGCGACGGGACGCGCAGGCTGGCGGTGACCTGCAGGCAGGTCTGCGGCGCTTCCGGCTTGGTCTCCCTCTTGGCCTCCCCCTTGGCCTCCTTCTGGTCCGTCGCGTCCTTCTCACCCTTCGCCTCGGACTTGTTGTCGGACCTGCCGTCGGACTTGGCGGGCGCGCCGCCCTCCGGGAACTCGATCGCCTTGCCGGGGCCGGTCCGCCAGTCGTCCACCGGCTGGCCGGTGATGTTGGCCACGTAGGCCCGCGTCTCGGCGGGCAGGCCGCCGTCGCCGGCGAGCCACTTGCTCACCCGCGCGGCGCCGCCGTTATAGGCCGCGGCGGCGAGGCCCAGATTGCCGAACTGGGTCCTCAGGTCGGCGAGCAGGTGGGCCGCGTGCGGGATCGCCTGCTCGGGATCGAACGGGTCGAGGAGGCCGCGCTCCCGGGCGGTCCCGGGCATGAACTGCGCGACGCCCTGCGCGCCGGCCGGACTCACCACCCCGACGCGAAAACTGCTCTCGCGCCAGATCAGGCGCGTCAGGAACGGTACCGGCAGGCCGCGGGCCTTAGCCGAGTCGTCGATGAGGCGGCACAGGGCCTGCTCGACGGTCTCGGTCGCCCCCTCGGACGGGGCGGCCGCGGCCGGCTGCGCGCAGGCGAGGGCGATGAGCAGCGCGCCGAGGCGCAGGGGCGGGGCGGTCACGCCGCGCATGTAGCGACGCGCGAGGTAGGATCAATCCGCGCGGCCAACCTTCCTGGGGGAACATCCGGCCCCGGCGCACGAGCGTTGCACCTTTGCACACTGGCGCGACCGGGCCGCGCCGTCGTAGCGTCCCGGGCTCAGAGAGCCGCCTCCGACGCGGCCCCACGGGAGGAACCGCCGATGTCCGATCCGGCAACCCTGCGCGGCCTGTCCGGCCTGAGCCCCGCGCCGGCCCCGCTCAGGGGCTCGGCGCTCGTGATGATCGACCTGCAGCAGACCTACCGGGAGGGCGTGATGCGGCTCGACGGCGTCGAGCCCGCGCTCCGGGAGGCGGCGGCGCTCCTGCGACGGGCGCGCGACGCCGGCATCCCGGTGATCCATGTCCGCCACGATGCCGGGCCGGGCTCGCCCTACGACGTGACCGCCCCGATCGGCCAGATCAGCCCGGAAGTGGCGCCGCAGGGCGACGAGCCGGTGATCACCAAGGCCTATCCGAGTTCCTTCGTGGGCACCGACCTCCAGGCGCGGCTCGAGCAGATCGGCGTGAAGGACGTCGTCCTGGCGGGCTTCATGACGCATATGTGCGTCAACTCCACCGCCCGGAGCGCCTTCAACCTCGGATTCCGCCCCACCGTCGTGGCGGCCGCCACGGCGACGCGGGACCTGCCCGGGCCGGACGGCGCCGTGGTGCCGGCGGCCCAGCTCCAGGCCGCGAGCCTCGCCGCCCTCGGCGACCTGTTCGCCGTGGTCGCGCGCGGGCAGGGCGATATCCCCGACTGAGACGGCGGACCGCTCCCGGCACCGGTCGAGGCCGCGCGATCAGGCCTGGAGCCGCCCGATCTCGGCGATCACCGCCCCGAGGCCCGGCCGCCCGTCGGGATCCGGCCCGGTGCAGGCCTGCGCCAGGGCGCACAGGGAGTCCGGCAGCGCCGCGCATCGGTCGAGCAGCTCGCCGATCAGGATGCCGACGGCGCGGACCTCGACCCGCGCCAGGGCCGCGCCGAGCGGCCCGTCCGGCAGGGCCGAGGCGGCGCCGAAGTCGCTGAGCACGGCCGCGCCGGTCCCGGCATCCCAGAGCGTGTTGTGGGCGTAGACGTCGCCGTGCAGCAGGCCCCGCCCGTGCAGGTGCGCCACCGCCTCGGCCACGGCGCGGGCGATCCGCAGGACCGTGTCGGCGCCGAGGCGCAGGTCCGGGTCGTAGACGTCGCGGCTGCAGCTCGCGAGGCTCGGTGGCCCGGCGAGCGCGCGCCAGTGCGCCGGCAGGAGCCGGAGCAGCAGGCCGCGGGCACCGTCGGGATGGCCCTCGAGCCGGCCGAGCGCGCCCGTGAGGGCCGGGTGCGTCCCGGCGGCGAGGCAGGCCTCCATCTCCCGCTCGGGCAGGCCGTCGCTGGTCATCGCGCCCTTGAACAGCTTCAGGGCCACGTCCTCCCCGCCGGCCGGCCCCCGCCACCGCGCCCGGTGGACCCGCCCCGAGGCGCCCTCGCCGAGCAGGTCGCCGACGGCGAGGTCGGCCCACGGCACCGCGGGGGCCGCGACCGGCGCCGTCGCCGGCTCGGCGGGGTTGCCGGCATAGGCGATCCAGGCGAGGCGGGGCAGGCGCGCGAGCCAGGGCGGGAGCGCCGCGAGGCGATTGCAGGCGAGCCGGATCAGCTCGAGGTTGCCCGCCCCCGACAGGCTGTCGGGCAGCGCGGAGAGCCGGTTGCCCGCCAGCATCAGCTTCTGCAGGCGCGGCCGCTCGCCGAGGGCGGCGGGCAGCTCCGCGATCGCGTTGTCGGTCAGGGTCAGCCAGCGCAGGTCGCGCGGCAGCGACTCCCCCGGTACCTCGCGGATGCCGCAGCCGCGGAAGCCCAGCTGGCTCAGCGCCGGGCAGGCGCCGAGCACCGGCGGCAGGCGCGCGAACGGGTTGCCGGAGCAGAACAGCACGCGCAGACGGTGCAGGCGGCCGAGATCGTCCGGCAGGTCGGTGAGGCTGCCCCGGCCGAGATCGAGCACCTCGAGGGTGTCGGCGAGGGCGAAGACCTCGCGCGGCACCTCCGTCAGGCCGTCGGGCAGCCGCAGCTCGCGCGCGCCGCCGAGATCGCCGCGCCGCAGGGCAGCGAGGGTTTCGCGCCGGTCCAAGCCTCAGCCCCGCTTGAAGAACGCGTCGGCCGCGCCCTGCGCCGCCTGCTTGGCGGCCCGCGCCGCCTCGAGCCGGGCGATCTCGGCGCGCAGGAGCGCGACGCGCTCGTCGAGATCCCCGAGCGAGAGCGTGTCGAGGGGCTGCCCGATCTCGTGGGCCACGGCCTTGCGCGGCCGGTCGTCGTCGTCCCGCACGTCGTGTCCTCCCTACAGGAACGGTGTTCCGGCCCCGTCCCAGGCGAGGCCGAGATGGGCCGCCACGGTGGCGCCGATATCCGCGAAGGTCTCCCGCCGGCCGATCGGCCGGCCGGCCACGCCGGGGCCGAAGGCCAGCACTGGGACCTGCTCGCGGGTGTGGTCGGTCCCGGTCCAGGTCGGATCGTTGCCGTGGTCGGCCGTGATCACCGCGAGGTCGCCCGGCGCCAGCGCCGCCAGGATCTCGGGGATCCGCGCGTCGAACGCCTCCAGCTCCGCGGCGTAGCCCGGCACGTCGCGGCGGTGGCCGTGCTCCGTGTCGAAATCGACGAGGTTGACGAAGATCAGGCCGCCCTCCGGCAGCGTCGCCAGCGCGTCGAGCCCCGCCGTCACGCAGGCCGCGTTCGGGCCCGGCCTGATCTCGCGCCCGGTGGCGCGGTGGGCGAAGATGTCGCCGATTTTGCCGACGCTCACGACCGCGCGGCCGGCCGCCTCGGCGCGGTCGAGCAGCGTGCGCCCGGGCGGGGCGACGGCGAGATCCTTGCGGTTGCCGGTCCGGCGGAAGCCCGCCTCCGGCGAGCCCACGAACGGCCGGGCGATCACCCGGCAGACGCGGTAGGGGTCGCACAGGCGGCGCGCCACCCGGCACAGGTCGTAGAGCCGCTCCAGCCCGAACGCCTCCTCGTGGGCGGCGATCTGGAACACGCTGTCGGCCGAGGTGTAGCAGATCGGCCGGCCGGTCCGGAGATGCTCGGCGCCCAGCGCGTCGATGATCGCGACCCCGGGCGCGTGGCAGTCGCCCAGGATGCCCGGGAGGCCGCCCTCGGCGACGAGCGCGCGGATCAGCTCCGGCGGGAAGGCCGGCCGGGTCTCGGGGAAATGCCCCCAGGGCTCGGTCAGGGGCAGGCCGGCGATCTCCCAGTGGCCGGAGGGCGTGTCCTTGCCGGCGGCCGTCTCCACCGCGTGGCCGTAGGCGCCGCGCGGCGGGCCGGCCGGGGCGAGGTGCGGCGGGATCCGGCCCGAGGCCCCGGCGGCCGCCAGGCCGAGCCCGAGTTCGGCGAGGTGGGGCAGGCGCAGGGGGCCCGCGCGCAGCCCCGCCCGGTCGCCGCGGCCCTCCGTGCAGCGCTCGGCGATGTGCCCCAGCGTGTCGGACCCGGCATCGCCATACGTGTCCGCGTCCGGGGCCCCGCCGATGCCCACGGAATCGAGGACGATGATGAGCGCGCGCGCCACGGTCAGGCGGGCTCCAGCTCGGCGGGGGCGTCGCTCTCGAGGGCGAAGGCGGCCTTGAACAGGGCGCGGGTGTAGGGGGTCTGTGGGTTCGCGAAGATCGTCTCCGCGGCGCCCTCCTCGACCACGCGGCCGTTCTGCATGACGATCACGTAGTTGGCGAGCGCCCGCACCACCTTCAGGTCGTGGCTGATGAACAGGTAGGCGAGGCCGCGCTCGCGCTGGAGGTCGCGCAGCAGGGTCACGATCTGCGCCTGGACTGAGCGGTCGAGGGCCGAGGTCGGCTCGTCGAGGACGACGAAGCGGGGATTGAGCACCATCGCCCGCGCGATGGCGATGCGCTGGCGCTGGCCGCCGGAGAACTCGTGCGGGTAGCGGTCCATGGCGGCCGGATCGAGCCCGACATCGGTGAGCGCCTTGGCGACCACGGCCCGGCGCTCCGCTCGGGAGCGCGCCGTGCCCTGGACCACCAGTCCCTCGGCGACGATGTCGGCCACCGACATGCGCGGCGACAGGGAGCCGTAGGGATCCTGGAAGACGACCTGCATGTCCTTCCGCAGCGGGCGCATCTGCGCCGCGCCGTAGCCGTCGATCGCCTTGCCGAGGAAGACGATCGGGCCCTCCGAGCCCGTGAGCCGCAGGAGGGCGAGGCCGAGGGTGGTCTTGCCCGACCCGGACTCGCCCACGACGCCGATGGTTTCGCCGGTCCGGACCCGCAGGGAGACGCCGTCCACGGCCCTGACGTGGCCGGTGACGCGCCGGAGCAGGCCCGACTTCAGCGGGAACCAGACCTTCAGGGGGCCGGCCTCCAGGAGCGGGGCGGCGTCGGCCGGGACGGGGTTGGCCCGGCCCTTCGGCTCGGAGGCGATCAGGCGGCGCGTGTAGGCGTGCTGCGGATCCGCGAAGACGGCCTTGGTGGCGCCGGCCTCCACGATCTTGCCCTTCAGCATCACGCAGACGCGGTCGGCGATCCGCTCGACGATGCCGAGATCGTGGGTGATGAACAGCATCGCCATGCCGAGGCGCTTCTGCAGGTCGGCGAGCAGCGCCAGGATCTGCGCCTGCACGGTCACGTCGAGGGCCGTGGTCGGCTCGTCGGCGACCAGGAGGTCCGGCTCGCAGGCGAGCGCCATGGCGATCATCACGCGCTGGCGCTGGCCTCCGGAGAGCTCGTGCGGGTAGGCGCCCATGCGCCGCTCGGCGTCGCGCAGGCCCACGAGTTCCAGAAGCTCCAGGATCCGGCGGCGGGCCGCCTTGCCGGCGAGGCCGCGGTGCAGGCCGAGCACCTCGCCGATCTGCCGCTCGATCGTGTGGAGCGGGTTCAACGAGGTCATCGGCTCCTGGAACACCATGGTGATGTCGGCGCCGCGCACGTCCCGCATCGCCCGCTCGGGCAGCCGCGCGAGGTCGCGGCCCGCGAACAGGATCCGCCCGTCCTGGCGGGCCGCGGGGTCGAGGAGGCGCAGGATCGCCAGCGCGGTCACCGACTTGCCGGACCCCGATTCGCCCACGAGCGCGACGGTCTCGCCGCGGCGGATGGTGAAGGAGACGCCGTCGACCGCCACGGTCTCGCCCTCCCGCGCGCGGAACGCCACGGAGAGGTCCTCGACGGCGAGGAGCGGCTGGGGATCGGCCTCTGACATGAGCCCCTTATAGCGCGCCCGGCCCCGGACCCTAGCCCGCGCGGACGCCGCACGGGGCGGGCCGGCACGACGCGGCCGGACGGGCGGGCGCGCGGTCCCGGGAGGTCGGCCCCGCGTCCTGCGGAGCCCGGACCTAGCGCAGGGGCGCCCCGGGATCGATCGCCGGCAGCTCGTTCGCCGGGAGCCCCGTTCCCGCCTGGGCCTGCGGTCCGGCGGCGCCGCGGGCGCGGTTGGCGAGGGCGACGGTCAGGCGCTCGGCGGTCTCGGGCTGCATCACCGCCAGGACCTCGGACATCTTGCGGGGGTTCATGGCCAGCACGATCGGGACCAGCACGTCGAGCCCGAGCCGGTCGAAGACCCGGGCGGCGTCCTTGGGCTTCATCGCCTCGTACATCGTGACGATGTTCTTCAGGGCCTGCTTCTCGGCGTCCTCCTTCGCCTTCGCGACGGCGTCGACCTTGTCCTCGGCCTTCTTGAGGTCGCCGAGCCCGGTCTCGAGCTTGCGCTCGGCCTCGCCCAGCATCTTCTCGCGCAGCTCGAGCTCGTCGCTCTTCTGACGCAGGGCGTCGCGCCGGGCACCGAGCTTCTCCAGGAGCAGGCGCTCGGTGGGCGAGGCTGAGCTCCCGGCCGCGGGCGGTGCGGACTGGGCCGGGGCCAGGGGAGGGGCCGACGGCTGCTCGGGCGCGGCTGCCGGCGCCTCCTTGGCGCCCACCGAACCGGTCGTCACCGGATCGAAGGGCTCGAAGCCGGTGCGCGCCCGGGCGACCGCGCGCCCGTAATCCGGCAGCGCCGCGCTCTCCGGCAGGCCGGCCTGCAGCAGGCTGAGCAGCTTGAGCACGAGCAGCCCACCGGCCGCGAGCGCCACGGCGTCGATGAGGCGGAGCCGAAACTGCCGGACGGGCTTCCGGCGCGCGCGCCGCTCGGGCGTCGCGGCGCGGCGTATCCGCTCCTCGGGATCCGGCTTCGGCGGCGGGATCTTCGGGGCCTTGACCCCGGTCACGCGGCGCGCGCCCGGACGCGGGCGAGGGCGCGCTCGCTCATGGCCAGCGCCGCCGCGGCCGCCACGCCGAGGCGCTCCCCGTTCGGACTGGCGTGCTCCGGCCGGCGCTCGGCCGGGATCTCCGGCGCGCGCGTCGGCTCGGGGACCGCCTGCGGCGCGGGCCTCGGTTCGGGCGCGGGCTCGGGACGGACCGGCACGGCGCGCATCTGCGCCACGATGGCCCCGATGCGGGTGATCACGCCCTCGCCGGCCTCGACCTGCAGCCGCAGCTCGCCGGCGCGGATCGTGGCGGTCTCCAGGCTCGCGTTCAGGGTGCGGTCGCCCTCGTCGATCGCCGCCCGCAGGCCCGCGATGGCCCGCTCGGCCGTGCCGGTCGCCACCATCAGGTCGCCGATGGTCTGGCGGAGGGCGGCCTCGTCGCCCTTCATCTGGCCGATGCGGCGCGAGAGCCGGAGGGACGTGACGATGGTCGCCGCCAGGAGGACGGCGACCAGGATGTCGGCCGCGAGGGTGACGAAGAGACTCATGACCGGACCCTCATCGGCACTAGTTGTCCGAGCGGTTGTTCATCGAGGCCTCGTAGGCCTGGATCGTCGTGCGCGAGCGGCGCAGCGGCCGGGTGACCTGGACGGCGATGTGGCCGTCGACCCGGCCGATCCGCCCCTGCGTCAGCGCCCAGTCGCCGCAGCGCACGGTGATGAGGTCCGAGGGCTTGGCCTCGAACATCAGCGTCTCGCCGACCTTCAGGCTCATGACCTGCTTCAGCGGCAGCATCATCTCGTGCAGCACCGCGTCCATGGTCACGTCGGCCTGCCAGATCTCGGTGGCGAGATGGCCCTCCCAGACGTGGTCGCGGCCGAGCTTCTCGCCCATGAAGCTCTGGGTCAGCAGCTCCCGGATCGGCTCGATCGTCGCGTAGGGGAACAGGATCTGCAGCATGCCGCCGCGCCCGTCGACATCGAGGCGCAGGCTGATCAGGATCGCGGCGTTGCCGGGCCGCGTGATGGTGGCGAAGCGGGGGTTGGTCTCGATCCGGTCGATGCCGAAGCTCACGGGCGAGAGCGGCTGGAACGACATCTCGAGGTCGCCCAGCACGATCTCGACGAGGCGTCGCACCAGCGTCATCTCGATGGCGGTGAACGGCCGGCCGTCGAGGCGGCTCGACGAGCCGCCGCGCTTGCCGCCGAGCAGCAGGTCGAAGGTCGCGTAGGCGAGGTTCGAGTCGACCGTGACGAGGCCGGAATTCTCCCACTGCTCGGCCCGGAACACGCCCAGCAGCGTCGGCAGCGGGATCGCGTTCAGGTAGTCGCCGAAGCGCACCGAGGTGATGTTGTCGAGGGTCACCTCGACGTTGTCCTGGAACAGGTTGCGCAGGGAGGTCGACAGCAACCGGATCATCCGGTCGAAGACGATCTCCAGCATCGGCAGGCGTTCGTACTGGACGACGCCCGAATCGACGATGGCCTGCACGCCCCCGGCCCCGGAGGCCGAGAGCTCGCGCATGGAGAAGCCGAGGACGCCGTCGATCTCGTCCTGGTTGAGCACCCGGTCGTTGCCGGCGAGCTCGGGGAGGTTGTCGCTCTCCCCGTCCTCGATCATCGTCGCCCATTCGGCGGCGACGTCGCCCGCGTTGCGCGTGGTGCCCTGCTCGGCGAGCGCCGCGCCCCACTCCTCGGCCAGCGACGTGTCGCCGCCCTCGGCCCCCTGCTCCAGGAGGGCTGCCGACCAGTCGTCCTCGGGGAGTTCGTCCTCGGGTTCCATCAGGCGTGCTCGATCGGGGCCCGGCGCGGCGCGGCGCGCGAAGGACGGGGCAGGGTCGCGGGCGCGCTCACTGGACGATCACGTCCTTGAACAGCACCGCGTCGACCTTGGCGGGGTACAGGGCGATGTTGATCCGGCGCAGAAGCTCCTCGCGCAGCCGGAACAGGCCCATCGAGTTGGTGATGTCGCTGGCGCGCAGCTCGCGCATGTAGACCTGCAGCGCGTCCTCCACCCGCGGCATCAGGGGCTTCACCTCCTCCTCGACCTTGGCGTCCTTCAGCTCCAGCGAGATCCGGACCTTCGCGTACTTGGCCTTGTCCTGGGGCAGCTCGGGAGAGAGGTTGAGGAGCATCTCGCGCACGTCGACGAAGACCACGGCCTTCTTGGCGTCCGGGCCGGCGCCCTTGGCGTCGCCGTGCCCGCCGCCATGGCCGCCGCCCTGCGCGGCTTCCTTGCCGTCGCCCTGGCCGCCGCCGCGCATCATCAGGAAGGCGCCCGCGCCGCCGCCCGCGATCAGGACCGCGAGGGCCACCATGATCATGAGCTTCTTCTTGCCCTTCGGGGCGCCCTCGGCTTTGGCCTCGCCGTCCTCGGCGGAGGCCTTTTTCGGCGTCTTGGCCATGGAATAATGCTCTCTCGCGGGAGACCGCGCGCCAGGTACACCTGGATATCGGAGCATCACGGTTAACGCGCCGTTAAGGAGGCAATTTCTGCCGGGTCAGGTTTGCCGCGGCGCAGCCCCCGCGCCGCCGCGACACGCGAGCGTCGCTAACCAAGTCCCTGTCACAACGCTAAAATTTGCCGCAGACGGGTTTGGCACAGCGGATGCTGAATGGATCGTTGCCGCCTCCGCGGCCCGCGAGTCCCAGAGTCCACGATGCAGAATGCCCTCTTCGTCGGCGTGTCGAGCCAGATGGCGCTCCAGCGGGAGCTGGACGTGATCGCCAACAACATGGCGAACGTCTCGACCACGGGCTTCAAGGCGCGGAACACACGCTTCGAGGAATACCTGATGCCGGTGGCGAGCGCCGATTCGTTCGCCCGGCCCGACCGGCGCCTGTCCTACGTCATCGACCAGGGCACCAGCCTCGACCTCGGGCAGGGCCCGATCGAGCAGACCGGCAACCCGCTCAACGTGGCGGTCAAGGGCTCGGCCTTCATCGCCGTGCAGTCGCCCCAGGGCGAGCGCTACACCCGGAACGGCGCCTTCGAGCTCGACGCGCAGGGCACGCTCGTCACCAGCGACGGCTACAAGGTCGTGGGCGAGGGCGGCCCGATCAGCATCAACCCGCAGGAGACCGGCCTCGCCATCGGCCCCGACGGCACCGTGTCGACCAACCTCGGCATCCGCGGGCGGATCAAGCTCGTCACCTTCGCCAACCCGCAGCGGCTGACCAACGAGGGGACCAACCTCTACGCCTCGCCGGAGCCCGCCCGCCCCGCCGGGATCGACGGGCGCCTGGAACCCGAGTCGCTGGAGCGCTCCAACGTCCGCCCGGTGATCGAGATGACCCGGCTCATGGACGTGAACCGGACCTACGCCATGGTGTCGAGCATGATCTCGCGCCTCGACGACCTGCGGGGCACGGCGATCCGCCGCCTCGCCGACGTCGCCTGAGGAGGCCTGACCGATGCGCGCCCTCTACTCCGCCGCCACCGGCATGGCGGCCCAGGAACTCAACGTCCAGGTCATCTCCAACAACATCGCGAACCTGCGCACCACCGGCTACAAGCGCCAGCAGGTGCACTTCCAGGATCTGCTCTACCAGAACATGCGCCGGGCCGGCGCCTCGACCTCGCAGCAGAACACCCAGCTCCCGGCGGGCCTCAGCCTCGGCTCGGGCGTGAAGACCACCTCGACGGCCCGGGTGATGTCGCAGGGGACGCTGTCCTCGACCGAGAAGGATTACGACGTCGCGATCCGCGGCGACGGGTTCTTCCGGGTGACGCTGCCGGACGGCCGCACCGCCTATTCCCGCGACGGCTCCTTCGACCTCTCGGCCCAGGGCCAGCTCGTCACCCGCGACGGCTACCTGCTCGATCCGGCGATCACCGTGCCGCAGAACGCGACGTCCGTGACGATCAGCGCCACGGGCGTCGTGCAGGCGAACATCCCGGGCCAGACGGCGCCGCAGGCGCTGGGCCAGTTCCAGCTCTCGCGCTTCGTCAACAAGGTCGGCCTCGAGTCGATCGGCGACAACCTGTTCGTCGAGACCGCAGCCTCCGGGCAGGCGATCAGCGGCCTGCCGGGCGCCGACGGCTTCGGCAACCTCCAGCAGAGCTACCTGGAGGAGGCGAACGTGAACGCCGTCACGGAGATCTCGTCCCTGATCGCCGCGCAGCGCGCCTACGAGATGAACTCGAAGGTCGTCACCGCCGCCGACCAGATGCTCTCCACCACCACGCAGATGTTCCGCAGCTAACCGCGCGACCCGCACCCCGCTTCAGGTCCCTGAACATGTATGCCGGCATGCATCCCGACCCGCTCGATCCCGACTTCGGGACCCTCGACCTGCCCCGCATCGCCGCGGGGGCCGGGGACGACATCAGCCCGATCGTGCGGCGCGTCCCGCGGCGGGTGATGCCTCTCGGCGCCGCCGTCATCCTGCGCGCGCTGCTGGCCTTCCTCACCTTCGCGGCCCTCGGCGCCCTGGCGATCCCCGCCATGGCGCGGGCGGAGGGCCTGCGGCTGCGCGGCGACGTCACCGCCCGCGGCGACGTCCTGACGCTCGCCGATCTCGTCGAGGGCGCGCCCGAGCGCCTGGCCACGCGCCCGCTGTTCCGCGCGCCCAGCCTCGGCGCCACCGGGACGATCCAGACCCGCCGCATCCTCGACGCGGCCTCCGCCCTGGGCCTCAGCGGCCTGGAGACCGGCGGCCGGCTGCAGATCGCCGTGCAGCGCGCCGCCCGCCGCCTCGGGCCGCCGGAGATCGAGGCGGCGCTCAAGCGCGGCCTCGAGACCGGCTACGGGCTCAACGCCCAGAACATCGCGGTCCGCCTCGACGGCGACGGGCCGACCCTGCTGGCGCCGCTGGACCTCGAAGGGCAGGCCGCGGCCCTGGACCTGACCTACGATCCGCGGTCGCGCCGCGTCGCGGGCCTCGTCACCCTCGGCGAGCGGCAGGTCTCGCTGCGCGTCTCAGGCGTGGTCGTGGAGCTGCGCGAGGTGGCGGTGCTCACCCGGAACCTCAACCGCGGCGAGCCGGTGAGAGAGGGCGACGTCGCCCTGGAGCGGCGCCCGCGCGAATCCGTCGCCCCCGACGCGCAGGGCAGCGCCACGACCATCCTCGGCGAGGTCGCGCAGAACACCCTCACGGCCGGCACCGTGCTGCGGGTCACCGACACGGCCCCGCCCGACCTGGTCGCCCGCGGCGAGAACGTGACCATCGTGTACGAGACGCCGAGCATCAGCCTGTCGATGCGCGGCCTGTCGAACGATTCCGGCCGCATGGGCGCCGTCGTCAACGTCGTCAACGTTGCCTCCAAGAAGGTCCTGCAGGCCACCGTGATCGGCCCCGGCCGGGTCTCGGTGAGCCCCAGCCCCGCGGCCCGGCAGGCCGCCGGCGCCGCCCCCGTCCAGGCGACCGCCTCCCTGCGCTGACCGCCCGCCCTGCACGCGTCGAAGAGTGATAGCCCGATGGCCCGTCGCACCGTCCTGAACCCGCTCGCCGCCGCCCTGATCGCCGGCGCGCTCGGCGCCTGCAACACCGCCGACCGCCTCTCGCAGGTCGGCCTGACTCCGGCGCTGTCGGCGATCGAGGACCCGACCGCGCAGCCGGGCTACAAGCCGGTGCGGATGCCAATGCCGGACGTGCAGCCGGTCTCGTACGCGCCGAACTCGCTGTGGCGCACTGGCTCCCGCGCCTTCTTCAAGGACCAGCGCGCCGCCAAGCTCGGCGACATCCTGACCGTGAAGGTCAAGGTCACCGACCAGGCCAACATCAGCAACGAGACCAAGCGCTCCCGGGCCAACACCGAGAGCTTCGGCCTGCCCAACGCCCTGGGCCTGGAGAACAACGCGGTCGGCAAGTCCTTCGGCGTCGGAAGCACCGCGCTGCTCTCCGCCACCTCGGCCATGGCCAATGACGGGGCCGGCTCCGTCCAGCGCACCGAGTCCGTCCTGACGAACGTCGCCGCGGTGGTGACCCAGGTCCTGCCCAACGGCAACCTCGTGGTCGAGGGCAAGCAGGAGATCCGGGTCAATTTCGAGGTGCGCGAGATGATCGTCGCCGGCGTGGTGCGGCCGGAGGACATCGAGTCCGACAACACCATCGACTCGGCCAAGATCGCCCAGGCGCGCATCGCCTACGGCGGCCGGGGCCAGATCACCGACGTGCAGCAGCCGCGCTACGGCCAGCAGCTCGTCGACATCCTGCTGCCGTTCTGAGGCACCTCAGGACGGCTCCTCCGGCTCCGGCCCGCGCGTCACGTCGAGGCCGGAGCCCGCGCCGGGGGGCGGGCCGACCTTGACCGGCGCGCCGGTGCGGGCGGCCTCGTAGATCGCCTCCATCAGGACCTGGTCCTGCAGACCCTCCTCGCCGGGGGTGCGGGGCCGCAGGTTCTCCTGGATGCACCGCGCGAAGTGGTCCAGCTCCAGGGCGAACTGGTTCTTCGGGCTCAGGACCTTCTCGTCCCGGGCGGCGTTCCTGCCGTCGCGGTGGCCGATGTAGAGACGCTGGCCCTGGTAGGCGAAGGCGTTCTGGAGATCGACGGAGGCGGTCCCGGTGTGCAGGGTCAGGCTCCGCGCCTCGTAGACCCCGTAACTCGTCAGGCACTGGGCGATCACGCCGGACGGGAAGTGGAGGGTGAAGCTCGCCGTCTCCTCGACCTCGCGGTACTTGGGATCGTCCGGCGGCGCGTAGATCTGGGCCTGGATCAGGTTCGGCTCCTCGCCGAGAACCGCGCGGGCGGTGTTCAGGCAGTAGAGCCCGATATCCGGCAGCGAGCCGCCGCCCGCCAGCGCCTTGCGCAGGCGCCACTGCTCCGGAAGACCCGTGGTCTGGCCGTTGAAGGCCTGGATCAGCCGCGGCCGGCCGAACTCGCCCGAGCGGGCGAGCTTGATCACGGCCCGGTTGTGGGGCTCGTACTGGCACCGGTAGGCGATCATCAGCTTGACGCCGGCCTTCGCGCAGGCCGCGATCATCTCCCGGCACTCGTCCGAGGTCACCGCCATCGGCTTCTCGCAGAGCACCTGCTTGCCGGCCGCGGCGGCCGCCACGACGTTGTCCCGGTGCACGCCGTTCGGCGTGACGATGTAGACCGCCTGGACGTCGGGGTTGGCCTTCAGCCGATCCCACGCGTCGTAGCCGTAGACGGCGTCGTCCGGCAGCCCGTACTGCCGCGCCACGAGCTTCGCCTTGTCGGGCGAGCCCGACATCACCGCCGCGAGACGGGCGCGCTTGCTCTCGCCGAACGCCGGCAGGATCTCGTCGAGGCTCAGGCGCCCGAGACCCACCACGCAGTAGCCGACGCGCTGGCCCGGCGGCTGCGGCGCCGGGCTCGGGGCGGGCGGCCGGTCGCCCGGCCCGCGCCAGTTCGGGAACATCACCTTTCCGCCCTGCACGGCGCCGGTATCGGCCGGGACCGAAGGGGCCGGCGGGGCGGCCGGCGCCGCGGCCTGCGCGCCGCCGCCGGCCGCGGCGCCGGCCAGGGCGCCCCCGGCCGCGAGGAGAGTGCGTCGTGAGAGCCGGGTGTCGTCCGCCATGTGCCTCGCCGTGTCGCCGGATCGGGAGGGCCGCGCCTGGGGCGCCGCCCGCGCCGGGAGCCGCCGGATGGCGGGACCGCGCCCTCAGTGAACGCGACCCGGCTCGTGGCTGTTTCCGTCGAGGAGCGCGGCGCGCAGACGCGCCACCTCCGCCTCGCTGGCGGCGAGCCGGCGCGCGACCGCCTCGGGCTCCGTCGCCGCGCGGGTCTCGGCGAAGCCGAGGCCGACCGACTCGCCCGCGCGCCAGGCCACGAAGGCGCGCCTGGCCTCACCGCGACAGGGGATGAACAGCTCGACGCAGTCGGGGAGCACGGCCTCCGCCGGCAGCCGGACCCGCGCCCCGTCGAGGGACACGTCGCGGACCGTGCAGTCGATCTCCGGGAGGAAGGCCGCGACGCGCAGCCGCCCGCCCACGCAGACGCGGCGTCGGGCAGTGCGGCGGCGCTCGACCACGATCGTCTGACCCTGACGGTTTCGGTTGCGGGGACAACCGCCATCCAGCCCAAACGGCCCCCGCCCGTCCACTTTAACCGTCTATTTACCTTAACAGCAGGTTCAGGCGGGCGGCGGCGGGTCGGGCGCCTCGACCTCGCCGCGGCGCTGCAGCTGCAGGGCGACGAACCAGCACAGGGACGCCCAGGCGGCGCCGATGCACCAGCCGGCCAGGACGTCGCTCGGCCAGTGCACGCCGAGATAGATGCGGCTGATGCCGACGAGCAGCGTCACGCTCACCCCGAGCGCCAGGACCAGCGCCTTGGCGCGGCGGTTGCGCTCGATCCGGGCGATCAGGGTCGCCAGGGTCAGGTAGGCGATCGCCGACATGGTGGCGTGGCCGCTCGGGAAGCTCGCCGTGAACACCTCCATGCCGTGGGGCACGAGGTCCGGCCGGGGCCGATGGTAGAAGATCTTCAGCACCGTCGAGACCAGCTCGCCGCTCCCCACCGCGGCGAGGACGTAGAGACCGATGCGTCGGCGCCCGGACACGCCGAGATAGGCCGCCACCGCGCAGGTCAGGAACAGCACGGTGAAGACGCTGCCGAGCCCGGTGATGTCGCGCATCGCCTCCTCGAGCCAGGGCGGCCCGATCGGGTCGGCGAGATCGGCGGGGTTGCGCAGGGCGAGCAGGATCCGCCGGTCGAGGGCCGCGGTGGAGCCCTCGCCGACCTCGTGGGCGAGGTAGAAGAATCCGTAGCCGAGGATGCTCAGGCAGAGCAGGGCGACGAGGGGACCGACCTCGTTCAGGCGCAACCGCAGCCAGACCGCCATCGCGGGCTCGATCAGCCGGTTCTGCCGCAGGTTGCCCGGCGCCCTCATGGCGCGGTCTCCCGGTGCGCGTCGACATCCATCAGGCATTCTCTCCGAAGGGCAGGCGGGCGACGGCGTCCCAGGGGCCGCCGCGGTAGCGCCAGAGCAGGGTGCCGGGGGCGGTGAACCGGAACGGCACGAACCCCGCCGACAGGTCGGCTTGCAGCGCCCGGGCCGTGTCCGGCGACACCTTGTTCTGCACCGTGACGTGCGGGCGCCAGCCCTGCCGGTCCTGGGCGGTGAGGTGGGCCGCGAATTCCTGCGCGAGGCGGCCCCGGAAGCGCGCCAGCGCGTCGGAGTCGAGCGCGTAGGCGACGCCGCGGCCGGTGAAGCGCAGGCCGGTCACCGCGACCTCCGGCGGCGGCACCGTGCGGGCGAGGGCGGTGATCGCCTCGATCACGCCCCGCTCCCGGTCGCCCGGCAGGTGGTGGAACAGGGTCGCGTGCGCCGGGATGCGGTTCAGGGCTTCCGGGAAGTGGCGGCGCCGCTCGCCGTCGAACCGCGCGAAAGTCGGTTCGTCGAAGGCGAGCGTCAGGATCAGGGGGTCCGCGTCGGTCATCGGGGCCAGATGGCGCCCGCGGGCGCTCAGGTCCAGTACAGGATCCGCGCGGCCGGCAGGTCGCGGGCGAGGCAGGCGGTGAGATGGGCGCGCATCGCCTGCATCAGGGGCTTCGGGAAGACGTGCTTCACCGAGCCGAACTTGGTGCGCTTCTCGACGCGCTCCGCCTCGTCCAGCGGCAGGTCCGAGCCGGGATACCAGCCGCGCAGCACCGCCTTCGAGCCCGGCGTGAACCGGTGGGTGATGAGTTCGGCGGTGAGGTCGAGATCGGGCACGCCGGCCAGCGCGTCGGCGGCGGCGCGGACCAGCCCGGCATAGGCGTCCTCCCAGTCCGGGACCGGCAGGATCGGCGCGACGGTCAGGCCGACCGGGTAGCCGGCCCGCGCCGCCGCCGCCAGGGCGGCGAGCCGCGTGTCGAGGGGATCGGTGCCGCCCTCGTAATGCGCGGCCGCCCGCGGATTGACCGAGAAGCGGATGCGCGTGCGCCGGTTGTGCGGCAGGTCGAGGAGCGGCTCGACCGCGGCGAACTTGGTGGTGAAGCGCAGCTGCACCGGCGCGTCCCAGGCGCCGAAATGTCGGATCGCCGCCGAGAGCGAGCCGGTCAGGTGCTCGATGCCGAGGGGATCGGTGTAGCAGGACGCCTCGAAGGTGGTCCCCTCCCGCGCCCGCTCGGCGGAGGCCGACGTCACCGCGCCGCGCCCCGCATAGTCCGCGAGGTTGTCGAGGATCGCCGCCAGATTGGCGTAGGCGCGGGTCACCGGCGGCCCGGACAGAGAGCCCGCGAGGTAGCAGTACTGGCAATGGGCCGGGCAGCCCTCGGCGAGGTCGAAGCGCCAGTCGGCCGAGGGCGGGATCGGCTGCAGTCGCAGCTTGGTCGGCGGGGCGACCGTCAGCGCGAGGGTCGCCTTGGCGGCCGCGTAGGCGCGGCGCGGATCCGGCTCGCGCGGGCTCGGCAGGCGGTTGGACGCCAGCCGCTCCACCGGCAGGCCGAGCGCCTCGGCGCGGGCCAGCATGGCCCGCCCGTGGGCGTGCTCCAGGGCGGCGGGCATGACCAGCACGCGGCGCGGGCGCCACAGCCGCGCCGGGCGGGCGGGCTCCGGGCGGATGGGCTCCGGGCCCCCGGCATGCTCCGGGCGATCGCGGGTCTGGACGGCCGGTGCGGGCGAGGGCGTCATGCCTGACGAACGCGCGGTCCCGGTGCCGGGTCCGGCCTAGTCGCCCGCTCGCGGTGCGGCTAAAGCACCGTCATGTCTGCAGGCAGGGAGAGCGTACATGTCGGCCGCGACGGCTGGTTATTCCTCACGGGGGGGACCAACCGGGTCATGGACCGGTATCGCGGCGGCCTGCGGCACTGGCTGCTGCTGCGCGGCTGGACACGGCTGATCAAGGCCCGCGCGCGGCGGGCCGAGAGCCTCGGCATCCGCTGCCTGCACGTGATCGTGCCGGAGAAGCTGTCGGTCTACGACGACAAGACCGACGGCCTGCGCTACGCCCCCGGCAAGGCCTCGACCCGGCGGCTGGCCCGCAGCCTCGCCCGGCATCCGGCCTATCTCGACCTTCTCGCCCCGCTCCGCGCCGCCCGGAACGGGCCGGTGCCGCTCTACCTGCGCACCGACACGCACTGGACCGCGCAGGGCTGCCTGCTGGCCTACCGCGCGATCATGCGGGCGCTCGGGGCGATCCCGCCGGCCGACATCGGCGCGCGTCCGGGCATCGTCTCGGACCAGCTCATGGATCTCGGCGAGAAGCTGCCGGAGCGGCCGCGCGAGCGCCTGGAACGGTTCATGCTGCAGCGCGACGCGTCGCGGGTCGAGACCGGGCCGCTGCTCGCCGCCTACGAGGCGGAAGGGCGCGACCGGGAGGTGCATGTCGGCGCGCATGTCGTCTACCGGAACGCGTCACCGGCGGCCGATCCGCGCCGGCTCGTCCTGTTCGGCGATTCCTGCGCCCATTTCGACCCGTTCCTGCTGACCGGGCTACTCGCCGAGAGCTTCAGCGAGGTGCACTTCGTCTGGTCGTCGAGCCTCGACTGGGCCTATATCGAGCGGGTCCGCGCCGACATCCTTCTGTTCGAAATCGCCGAGCGCTTCCTCGCCAAACTCCCGAAGGACGATTTCGACGTGGCCGTCGCCGGCCAGCGCGGGACCGGCGGCCGCCTCGCGAAGCTCCGGACCGGCGGCCTCGACGCCGTCGGCCGCGGGGCGAAGCCTCAGTAGATGGCCTGATCCAGGCGGGCGAAGTCGGCGACGCTCGCCGCCTGATACTTCGCGAAGGATTCCGGCGCGTAGGCGATGCCGATCATCAGGACGAGGAGCGTCGCGAGGCACGCGAGCGTCGCGGTGACCACGTCGGCGTGGCGCCGCAGGGCGTGGATCACCAGGCACCCGAACGTGAACAGGGCCGCCTCGGCGACGGGCACCAGCGCGAACGACATCACTTCACCTCCATCGATCCCCCACCGGGTCGGGCAGCTGCGGCACGCGCACGGCGACGGGTGGGTGCCGCGAGACATGGCGGACTTTGCTGCACCGCAACAGACAGGCGGGCGCAGGCCTGCCTTGCGTGGCGTTCGCGGGCGGACGCGTCCCTTCACACCGACCGCGCGAGGCCCATCTCGGTCGGACCTCTCGGACAGGCGGAGACGACGATGGGCCTCCTCGTAGACGGCATCTGGCGCGACCAGTGGTACGACACCGCCGCGACGGGCGGCCGCTTCGAGCGCAAGGCCTCGGCCTTCCGCAACTGGGTCACCGCCGACGGGTCGGCAGGCCCCTCCGGCGCGGGCGGCTTCCGCGGCGAGCCGGGGCGCTACCATCTCTACGTGTCCCTGGCCTGTCCGTGGGCGCACCGCACGCTCATCGGCCGGACGCTCAAGGGGCTGGAGGACGCAATCTCCGTCTCGGTGGTCGACCCGCACATGGGCGCCGAGGGCTGGGTCTTCGGCGACACGCCGGGCGCGACGCCGGACCCGATCCACGGCGCCCGGCGCCTCTACGAGGTCTACCTGGCGGCGGACCCGTCCTACAGCGGCCGGGTCACCGTGCCGACCCTCTGGGACCGGGAGCGCGCCACCATCGTGTCGAACGAATCCGCCGAGATCCTGCGGATGCTGAACGACGCCTTCGGGGGCACCGGCCCCGACCTCTATCCCCCGGACCTGCGCGCCGAGATCGACGCCGTGAACGGCCGCGTCTACGACCGCGTGAACAACGGCGTCTACAAGGCGGGCTTCGCGACCACGCAGGAGGCCTACGCCCAGGCCTTCGAGGCCCTGTTCGCGGAACTCGACGCGCTCGAGGCGCGCCTCGACCGGAGCCGCTACCTCTGCGGGGACCGGCTGACCGAGGCCGACATCCGGCTGTTCACGACGCTGGTGCGGTTCGACGCGGTCTATGTCGGGCACTTCAAGTGCAACAGGCGCCGGATCGCCGACTACGCGAACCTGTCGAACTACCTCCGCGACCTCTACGCGCTGCCGGGCGTCGCGCCGACCGTGAACCTCACCCACATCAAGCGGCACTATTACGAGAGCCATCCGACCATCAATCCGACGGGGATCGTGCCCCTCGGGCCGGACCTCGACCTCGCCGCGCCGAACGACCGGGCCCTGCGGTTCGCGGGCTAGCGGGCCGCCCCGCCCGGCGTCCCTTCCGCGCCCGTGCGGCTGGGTTGAGGGCGTTCGGCGCGTCCGCGACACACCTCCCGTCGCGCCGGTCCGGGGGCCGTGCCCCTCGACGGCGTGCGCGGCGCGCCTAGTTCGGCTCTCAACCGGAGGATGCCCGACACGCCATGACCAACAGCCTGCGCCTCGCGCTGCTCTGCGCCCTCGTCAGTCTGCCCTCCGCGGCCCGCGCCCAGGCGGCGTTGCGGCTGGAAGGGACCTGCGAGAAGCTCGTCATCGGCACGCAGGACCTGAGCGCGGCCTGCAGCAACGTCCTGACGAACGCGGTGAGCCGGAACCGCACGAGCTTCGACTTCACGACCTCCGACGGCCAGACCCTCAGCTTCAGCGGCAACGGCGCCCAGCAGGAGGCCACCGAGGAGACCGATCCGCTGCAGCCGATCAACGTCGTCACCACGGGCAAGGACGGCGCCCCGATCCTCGCGATCGGCGCCTGCCGCTTCTCGACCCCGGAAGCCGGGCGCACCGCGATCACCTGCGAGGCCAGCACCGCCGACGGGCGTCCCTTCGCCGGCACGTTCGTGACCGCCGCCAAGGCGGCGGCGGGCGCGCCGGCCGCCGCGCCGCCGCGCTGAGGATCCGTCCCTCCGGGCTGGTCAGACCGGGGCGGAAGCCCCATTTAAGGCGCTCCACGAAAAAGGTTCCGAAGCCAGACCGATGCTCAACGACACCCTCGCTGCGGGCGGTACCCCGGCCGGCGACACCGGCTCCCTCATCAAGGACACGACCACCGCGAGCTTCCGTCAGGATGTCATCGCCGAGTCGATGAACCGGCCGGTCCTGGTCGATTTCTGGGCACCCTGGTGCGGGCCCTGCAAGCAGCTCACGCCGGTCTTGGAGAAGGTCGTCCGGGAAGCCGCGGGCGCGGTCGTCCTGGCGAAGATGAACATCGACGAGCATCCCTCGATCGCCGGTCAGCTCGGCATCCAGTCGATCCCGGCGGTCATCGTCTTCCAAAAGGGTCAGCCGGTCGACGGCTTCATGGGCGCGGTCCCGGAGAGCCAGATCAAGGAGCTGATCGCGCGCGTGGCCGGTCCGCAGCAGGACCCGCTGGAGGCGGCCCTCGCCGACGCGGCGGCCCTGATCCAGGAAGGCGACCTCGCCGGCGCCGCCGAGATCTACGCGGCCGTGCTGGAGCAGCAGCCCGACAACGTCACCGCTCTGGCCGGCCTCGCCAAGATGCAGCTCGACGCGGGCGAGATCGAGAACGCCAAGCGCGTGCTGGCGATGGTTCCGGAGGCGAAGGCCGGCGACCCGGCGCTCGTCGGCATCCGCGCCGCCCTGGAACTCGCCGAGCAGGCGGCGTCGCTGGGCGACCTCGCGGGCCTGCAGCGCGAGGTCGAGGCCAACCCGGACGCCCATCAGGCGCGGTTCGACCTCGCGCTCGGGCTCGCCGCCCGGGGCGAGCGCGGCCAGGCGGTCGATCACCTGATCGAGCTGCGCAAGCGCGACAAGGACTGGAACGAGGACGGTGCGCGCAAGCAGCTGCTGCAATTCTTCGAGGCCTGGGGCGTGATGGACCCCGACACGATCCGCGGCCGGCGCAAGCTCTCGGCACTTCTGTTCTCGTGAGGCACCGGCTCGCGCGCCGGCCCACCGATCGGCCCCTCTGGGAGGCGCCATGAGCACCCATGCGAGCTACAAGGGCCCCGCGGATTGCCCGGCCGTGATCCCGGTCTTCCCGCTGTCCGGCGCGCTGCTGCTGCCGCGGGGACAGATGCCGCTGAACATCTTCGAGCCGCGCTATCTAGCGATGGTCGACGATGCCATGCGGACGGACCGGATCATCGGGATGATCCAGCCCGACCCGGAAGGGTCGGGCGGATCGAATCCGAAGCTCTACCGCGTCGGCTGCGCGGGCCGCGTGACCCAGTATGCCGAGACCGGCGACGGCCGGTACCTGATCTCGCTCACCGGCGTCACCCGGTTCCGGGTCGAGAGCGAGCTGGCCTCGATCGGCCCCTATCGCCGCTGCCACGTCTCCTACGACGAGTTCGCGGTGGACTTCGAGCCGCGGGCGGGCGAGGAGCAGGTCGACCGCGAGGGCGTCCTCAAGGCGCTGCGCGATTTCGTGGAGTCGAACGACCTCAAGGTGGACTGGGCCGGGATCGACGAGGCGCCCGACGAGGCGCTGGTCAACGCCCTGTGCATGATGAGCCCGTTCGGCGTGCGCGAGAAGCAGGCGATGCTGGAGGCTCCCGACCTGAAGACCCGGGCCGAGATCCTGATCGCGGTCACGCAGATGGAACTGGTTCGCGGCTCGGGTCCCGAGTCGCCGATGCAATAGGTTGCCCCACCGATGTCCAACGATCTCACCGCCCCCGTCGAGGCGACCCGCGTCGACCCGAAGCTCCTGGAGATCCTGGTCTGCCCGCTGACCAAGGGCACCCTGGAATACGATTCGGCCCGGCAGGAGCTGATCAGCCGCTCGGCGAAGCTCGCCTACCCGATCCGCGACGGGATCCCGATCATGCTGCCCGAGGAAGCCCGGCCGCTCACCGACTGAGCACCGCGAGTCGCTCCGGCCGTCCCGCGCGGCCCGTCACAACCCGAGAGGGCGGCGCGGCGCGCTGGTCGGCTGCCCGCGCCCGCCGACGGATCCGATCATGGATCCCGCCCGGCCCGATCGAGGCCGGTTGCTCAATCGCCGGCCCGCCCCGAGGCGCCCGAGGCTCTCCCGCGCGGGCAGGTTCGGCCGCGGTCTCGCGGGCGCTTTCCCGCGGGCCCGGCGATCCTCGACATGCGCGAGCAGGACCTTGGCCGCCTCCGTCTCCTCCGTGATGAGCGGAGACTTGGACGCTCCGGTCGGCAGATCAGTCCACAGCATCGTCCGCAACGAGCTTGACTATTGGCCGGGGGACTGTCGGCCGTAATCTATCTTGAACAAGCGGGAGGCAGCCATACTCTTGCCGCTTCCATCGTTCAGCGTCGAGTCATCCTCGATCGATGATTTTGACCGTGCACGCCGCTTCCGGCGGTGTCCGCTTCGCTGAAAGATTGCATCGCATGACCAAGCTGACCGCGGTCGCGGCCCTCGCCGCCGGCCTTCTCCTCCCGACGTGCCTGCCCGCCAGCGCGGGGCCGAGCGCGCATAACGGGCGGTGGTCGGTGGAGCTGGTGACGGAGAGCGGCCTGTGCAGCGCCCGCTACACCTACGCGCTCGCGATCCGCGAGGGGCAGGTGCAGCTCATTTCCGGCAGCGCCGGGGCGCAGGTCAACGGCCACGTGCGGCCCGACGGCAGCGTCGGCATCACGGTCAGCAACGGGACGGCGAGCGGCACCGGCACCGGCCGACTCCAGGCCGGCAGCGGCGCCGGCACCTGGAAGGTCTCGTCCCTGTGCTCGGGCCACTGGACCGCGCGGCGCAGCGACACCCGCACCGCGCAGGCCGACTGAGGTCGCTCAGGCGGCCGCGGCGAGCCAGCTCCGCGCCTCGTCGATGCGGGCGCGCTCGAACACCTTGATCTGGGTCGGCGACACGAAGTTGAAGGTCTCGGCCAGCGCCTTCAGCCAGGGCGCGTCCGTCACCAGGGCGACGTGGCTGATGCTCTTCATCATCGAGATGCCGAAGCGCGGGTCCTTGAAGAAGGCCGCGGGCTCCATGCCCTCGAAGGCGCGGATATCCTCGAGCAGCTTGATCTTGCCGCCCTTGTCGAGGTCGGCCTTCATCGCGGTCATCGCCGCGTTCATCTCCTCGTCGGTGATCTTCCCGTCGACCACGATCTCGGCGACATTCGAATCCGGCGTCTTGGTGTAGGTCAGCACTGATCGCTCCTCCGGGAACCGCATGCGTCCCGTAGCCGGTCTCCGACCAGGGTCCGCCGCCCGTGACCTGAGCCATACCCGATCGCGGGACGAACCGGTATGGCTCCGGACCCTCGCTCTGACGTGCCTCCCGACGGCGAACCGGCGTTCACGAGACCGGGAGGCCCGCGAAGTCTCCTACAAAAAGCTCTGCGGGTCGACATCGATGGCGACCCGGACGTTGCCCCGCACCTTCGGTCCCCGGGCGATCCAGGCGCGCAGGTAGGCCTGGAGATCGACGTTGCGCTCGGTCTTCACGAGCAGCCGGAACCGGTAGCGGCCGCGCACCAGGGCGAGGGGCGCCTCGGCGGGGCCCAGGACCATCACGCCCTCCGGCGGCTCGGCGGCGCGGGCGAGCGCCTGCCCGTGCGCCTCCGCGACCTCGCGCTCGCTCGCCGAGACGATCAGGGCCGCGAGCCGCCCGAACGGCGGCAGGCCGGCCGCCTCGCGGGCCTGGATCTCCTCCGCGTAGAAGCGCTCCGCGTCGCCCGACAGCAGGGCGGCGATCACCGGGTGGTCTGGCTGGTAGGTCTGGACCAGGGCGCGCCCGGGCTTCTCGCCGCGTCCGGCGCGCCCGGTGACCTGCTGGAGCAACTGGAAGGTGCGCTCCGCCGCCCGCGGGTCGCCCGAGGTCAGGCCGATATCGGCGTCGAGCACGCCGACCAGCGTCAGGAACGGGAAGTTGTGGCCCTTGGCCACGAGCTGTGTGCCGATCACGACGTCGCACGCGCCGGCCGCCACCGCCTCGAGTTCCTGGCGCAGACGCTCGGCGCCGCCGGGAAAGTCGCTCGACAGGACGACGATGCGCCGGTCCGGGAACATCTCGGCCGCCTCCTCGGCGATCCGCTCGACGCCGGGCCCGCAGGCGGTGAGATTGTCGAAGGTCCCGCACTCGGTGCAGGCCTCCGGCCGGCGCTCCGCGTAGCCGCACTGGTGGCAGACCAGCGCCCGGCGGAACCGGTGCTCCACGAGCCAGGTCGAGCAGTTCTTGCACTGGTAGCGGTGGCCGCAGGCGCGGCAGAGGGTCAGCGGCGCGTAGCCCCGGCGGTTGAGGAACAGCAGCGCCTGCTCGCCGCGCTCCAGGGTGCCCTTCACCGCGTTGACCAGCGGCGGGCTGAGGAAGCGGCCGCGCTCGGGCTGGTCGAGGCGCATGTCGATCGCGGCGATGTCGGGCAGGCGCCGGCCGCCGAAGCGCTCGGGGAGCAGGACGTGCCGGTAGCGCCCCCGCGCGGCGTTGACGCGGGTCTCGATCGCGGGCGTCGCCGAGGTCAGGACGACCGGGCAGCCCTCGAGGCGCCCGCGCACCACCGCCATGTCGCGGGCGTGGTAATGGACGCCGTCCTCCTGCTTGTAGGCGGTCTCGTGCTCCTCATCGACCACGATCAGGCCGAGCCGCGCGAAGGGCAGGAACAGGGCCGAGCGCGCGCCGACCACCACGAGCGCCTCGCCCTCGGCTACGGCGGCGCGCAGGCGCTCGCGCCGCTTGCCGCCGATCCCGGAATGCCACGCCGCCGGCCGGACCCCGAACCGGGCGGCGAACCGGTCGAGGAACTGCGCCGTCAGGGCGATCTCGGGCATCAGGATCAGGGCCTGCCGCCCGGCCCGGACGCAGGCGGCCACCGCCTCGAAATAGACCTCGGTCTTGCCGGAGCCGGTGACGCCCTCCAGAAGGACCGGGCGGAGATCGTCGGATTCCCGCGGCTGCGGCCGGTCCCACGGGAAGGGGGCGACGAGGGCCGCCACCGCCTCGGCCTGCGCGGGCGAGAGCGGCGCCCGCGGGAAGTCCGGGTCGGGCCGCGGCGCGACCGCCTCCGGCTCGACCGCGACGGTCTCGAGGACGCCGTCGTCGATCAGCCCGTCGACCACCGAGAGCGAGACGCCGGCCTCCTTGGCGAGCGCGCTCTTGCCGCGCAGGGCGCCGTCGGCCGCCGCGGCGAGCACCTTGGTGCGGGCCGGGGTCGGCCGGGACGGGGGCTTGTCGGTGAGGCGCACGGCGACGCGGGCGGTCTCGCCGGCGGCCGCCTCGTCGGGCAGCCGCAGGACCATGGCGAGCGCCGAGCCCTTCGGCGCCAGCGTGTAGCGGGCGATCCAGTCGACGAGGCTGCGCAGCGGCTCCGACAGGGGCGGGTAGGGGAGGCGGCCGGTCACGGGCCGCAGGTTCGAGCCGCCGGGCGTCTCGGCGACGCCCCAGACCACCCCGACGATCTCGCGCGGGCCGAGGGGCACCTGCACCACGTCGCCCGGGGCGAGGTCGAGCCCGGCCGGCGCCACGTAGCTGTAGGGCGTATCGAGGGCGAGCGGGATCAGGATCTCGGCGACGGCGGGCATGCGGGGCTTTTCGGGCGGGTCCGTTCCGGGTCCGTACCATAGGCGCGGGAAAAGAACCCGCCGCTTCAGCGATCCCGCAGCGCCGGCACGAGCGGCAGGGCCGCTAGGCTCAGCGCCGCCATGGCCCAGAAGGCCGAAGCGCCGAGCGCCCCGTAGAGCGCCCCGGAGGCGAGGGTCGCGGCGACGCCCGACAGGCCGAGGCCCAGCGTGCCGTAGAGCGCCAGCGCGGTCGTCCGGAGATCGGCCGGCGTCGACGCCTCGATGAGGCTGAGGCAGGCGAGGTGCAGGAGGGCGAAGCTCAGCCCGTGCAGGGATTCGGCGGCGGCGAGCCAGGGAAGCGCGGTCGTGGATGCCAGCATCGCCCAGCGCAGGCCCCCCGCGCAGGCCGCAACCGCGACGCCGGTCGCCGGGCCGATCCGCGCCAGCAGGGGCGGTCCGACCAGCAGGAAGACCAGGACCTCGGCGGCCACCGAGACCGACCAGAGCAGGCCGGCGGTGGTCGCCGCGATCCCGGCGGACCGCCACAGGATCATGGCGAAGCCGTCGTGCATCGCGTGCGCGCCGATCACCAGGGCGGCGACCAGCACCGTGCGGCGGAAGCGCGGCAGGGCCACCAGGGTGGCGAAGCCCCGCCACCGCGCCCCGGCCTCGGCCGCGCCGCACGGAGGAGCGGCGGGCAGGGCCAGGGCGGCCGCGCCGGCGGCCAGGAACAGGCCGCCGCTCGCCACGAGGGCGGCGGCGAGGCCGTGGAGGCCGATCAGCCAGCCGGCCGCGGCGGTGCCGACGATGAACGCGGCCGAGCCCGCGCCGCGGACCCAGCCGTACTGGAACGCCGCGCCGCCGCGCGCGGCGGCCAGGGCCAGCGCGTCGGCGAGGGGCGCCGGGGCCGCGGTGCCCGCCGCGTAGAGGAGCGCCGGCCCGATCAGCTGCGCCAGCCCGGCGCCGGGCAGGTGCGCCAGGGCGCTGAGCCCGGCCAGCGCGAGGCTCGCCGCCAGGACGGATCGGCCGGCCCGGTGGCGGTCGGCGAAGGCGCCGGCCAGGGGACCGACCGCGAGGCGCAGGGCACCGGCGGCGGCGAGGAGGAGGCCAATCTCGCCGGGCGTCAGGCCGCGCGCGGCGAGGAAGCCCGGCAGGACCGGCGACAGCACCCCGTAGGCGCCGTAGAGCGCCGCGTAGAGGACGAGGAATCGGGCGAGCCCGCCCCACCGTCCCGCCCCTGTCGCCTGCCGCTCCATCGGCGGAGCGTAGCACCGGCGCGCGTCCCGGTGTCAGGTCCGCGCCGGGCTTTCGTCAGCAGGGTCGGCGGACGGCGTAGCGGTAGCGCCGCCCCTGCGCGTCGAGCAGCTCGCTGTCCGGCCCTTCCTGCCACACGACCTCGTCCTCGGGACGGGCCGCGTCGGTCAGGGTCGCCCCACGGACGATGTCGAGGCTGAGGCCGAACCCGTAATTGGTCGCGGTCGCGTCGGTGATCGCGGCCGAGATGTCGGCCTCGTCGGGCAGGCAGGCGAACAGGACGCCGTCGGCGATGGCGAGGGTGTAGGTTTGCACGGATGGCCTCCAGGAGGCTCGAGGAGCGTGGACCGGCTGCGAGGGGCCGAACCTAGGCATCGCGGCCGGGATGTGAACCCTCTCCACCGAGATGCTGCATTGCACCATTTCGTGAGCACGAGCTCCGCGCGTGCCCGCGCCGCCGCGCCTCAGCGACCCAGATGATCGTCGAAGAAGTGAGCCATTTCTCCGAAGACCTCCCTGGTTTCGGGCGCGTCCGGCGTGAACAGGTACTGCGCGTGGGACATGCCCTCGAACACCTGCAGCGACGCCTCGATCCCGGCGGCGCGCAGCTTCCGGTGGGTGCGCACCGTGTTCGACAGGAACAGGTCGCGGGTGCCGGTGACCAGGATCGCGGGCGGGAGGCCGGCGAAGTCGCCGTAGATCGGCGAGAGCTGCGGGTCCTTCAGGTCGCGGCCGGCGGCGTAGAGCTTGGCGGCCGGCGTCAGGTAGCCGGAATAGCTGACGAGCACGTTGTCGAGCCACTCGTTGGTCCGGTAGCTGTCGCCGGTCTCGGTCATGTCCGACCAGGGCGTTCCGAGACCGATCGCCGCGGGCAGCGCGAGCCCCTCGGCCTTGGCGCGGAGCATCAGGGCCAGAGTCATGCCGCCGCCCGTTGAGGTGCCGAACACCGCCATGTTCCGCGGCTTCTGCATGGACAGCATGGCCCGCCACACGGCGGTCGCGTCGTCCATGGCGGCCGGGTAGGGCGCGTCCGGCGGCATGCGGTAATCCACCGAGATGACCTTGTAGCCGCCGAGGCCGGCCATCAGGATCGCCTCCAGCGTTCCGGCCTCGCCGGGATTGTAGACGTAGCCGCCCCCGTGGATGTGCAGGAGGAGCCGGTCGCGGTTGGCCTCGGGGATCTGCCGGGGCTGGATCACGAAGGCCTTCACGCCGCCGATCACCGCGGCCTCGCTGGTGACGCCCAGCTTCTCGCGGAGCGCCGGCAGGGTGGCGGCTCCGGCGGCAGCGAGCTTGTCGACCAGCGCCTTCCAGGCCGCGGCGTCCGGCGGGTTCGCGTTCCAGGCCGGCACCCGGTAGGGCGCCGCCACCGCGGTGCGGAATTGCGGGCTCGTCGTGTCGGGGACCGGCACGACCTTGGCCGGCACCGTCCGCGGCCCCGGGGCGGCGTTGGCCGCGCCCATCTCGGCCTCCAGCTGGGCGAAGTGCGGCACGGCCCGCTCCGCGGGCGCGGCCTGCCCGAAGGCGGCCTGGGTGCCGCAGGCGATCATCAGCAGCGCGGACAGGCTCAGGCGCATCGCGGTTCCTCCCGCGGCAGCCCGTTCCGCGACCCGACTCGGCGGGTGCCGGCCGCGCTCGGCCGATACCTATCGGAGCGGGCGGCCCGCGACAGCCGCCCGGGTGACGATCGCGGCCGCGCGGTCACGCACCGAGCCGCGGGAGCGCGGCCGGCGTCTCCGGCTCGACCACCAGGGTCGCCGGCACGGCGCCGTCGCCGGCGAGGGCCTCGGCGATCGCCTCCGGCCCGATCGGGTCCTCGGCCGCGCCGGCGGCGCCCGACGGTTCCGGCGTGATCCGGGCGGTCTCCCGGCGCGGCCCGGTCTCGGCCGCCGCCGCGTGCTCGTCGGCGACGCCGGTCACCGCCCCGGGCGCGATCAGCCCGATGGCGGCCGCGTGCTCGGCCATGGCGACGCTGTCGGCGGCGAGCACGAGGCTCGATCCGGCCCGGGCGACGGCGCCGGCGAGCCGGACGATCTCCTCCACCCGTGCGGAGCCTCGGGACACGTTGCGGATGTAGACCGCCAGCACCCGCCCGGGATTCTCCTCGACGATCTGCGCGTAGACCTCCGGGTCATGCTGGCCGCTGTCGCCGATCAGCACGAAGGGCAGGTCGCGGTAGAGGGCGAGCATGTGGCGGATCAGCGCGTGCTTGTGGTCGGTGGCCCGGCGCGGCAACGGGTGGGTCCAGGAGAGGCCCCATTCCCGCAGGAAGAGCACGGGCCCCGCCGGGATGCCGTGGCGCTGGAAGAACTCCGAGAGCATCTCGTAGAGGCCCCAGGGCGCGCGGGACACGTAGAGCATCGGGTTGCCCTCATCGCCGCCGGCGCCCGCGTGGAGGGCGCGGTAGAGGGCGGCGACGCCCGGGAAGGCGACGCGGCTCTCGGCATCCTCCACGAACAGGCGCCAGAGCATCTTGAGCTTGTTGGCGACGCCGGTGCGCATGACCGTGTCGTCGATGTCGCTGACCACGACGCAGCGGCAGCGGTCGGGCGGGATGAACACCGCGCCCTCGGCGGGGATCGGCGGATCGGCCTCGAGGCGGAGTTCGACCGCGTGCCAGTCACCCGTCTCGGCCGGAGGCGAGCGCGGGTGCAGGTGCACGCGGAAATAGCCGTCCCGGTCGGTCTCGACCCGCACGGCATCGTCGCCGAACCGGGCGGTGATGCCCGCGCCGGCGATCGTCCGCCGGGCGATGCGGCGGCGCAGGTCGCGCCACTGCGCTCGAAGGGATTCGGGATCCTCGCCGGGAATCCCCGGCGACTGCCGGAAGACGCGGCCGATGAGGAACACCTCGTCCCGTGACCCGTAGCCACGGTAGGGCTCGACCACGAGCCCGCCCCGGCCCTTGCCGCCACGCCCCTGCGCGCGGCGGACCGGCCGGGTGAGGACCCGCAGCGCCTTCGTGGCACCCCTGCGCGCGCGCGAGGACATGGCGAACGGCCGCCGTCCGGGCGCTCAGGCCTGCGGCAGTTCGGGGCTGAGCCCCATCGCGTCGAGGCCCTCCTCCAGGAGATCGCCGGCGTCGGGGCTGCCGAGCAGCTCCCGCACGGCCCCTTCGCCGGCGGCCTCGCGCTCGCGGGCGAAGCGCACCGCCTCGCTCCACTCCTCCGGCTCCATGTCGCCGCGACCGACGTAGAGGAGGGCGAGCAGCTCGGCACGGGAATCGTCGTCGAGCCCGGCGATCAGGCCGCGGACCTCGGACTCGGTGGCGTCGTCGGTGCCGGAGACCAGGACGTCGGTGGCGCCGTCGTCGATCGGGTTCGAACCCGAATCCGGGTCGGTATTGCCCTCCTTCACCTCGATGGCGCGCAGCCGCGTGACGATGTCGGTGACGGTTTCGACGGCGATGTCCATGCGCTGATCTCCGGGCGCTGAAAGGGTCGGGCCAGCGGGGCCCTCAAGCCGCGACAACGAGCGAGCGGGCGCCGGGTTCGCCCCGTCCCCATCGAAGGGGGCTTGCGTGGTCCGCGCCACTTTCCGGCTCAGCGACCGTGAGTTAGAGGCTGCGAGACTGTTCCGACATCCGGATCGACATCGGCGATAGACGTGATTTCTACAAAGACTGCCACGACATCGCCTGCCGATACCGTCATTCCCCCCGCACGCGACGCCGCGTCCCGGCGCTCGGGCCGGCGCTCGGGCCGGCGCTCGGGCATGCGCCTCGCGGCCCTCGCGGCGCTCGCGGCGCTGGCCGGATCCGCGCTGATCGGGACGCGCCCCGCCGAGGCCCGGCCCGCGGGCTACGAGGGCAGCGCCCCGAGCTGCTTCCTGACCGGGGGCGGCGCGCTGGAGATCTGCCGCGAGGGCTCGGAGGCCGAGGGCGTGCTCATCGCGCCGGCGCCCTGCGCCTTCGTGCGCGGCGTGCAGATCCTGCGGCTCGCCCGCTCCGAGGCGCCCGGCCCGCTCCAGGCCGTGTTCCAGGGCCAGACACCGGTGGCGTCCCGCCGGGACGAGCCGTGCCCGGAGCGGCGCGCCACCGACAGCCGCGACGGCGGCGCCCTGCGCACCGGCCGCACCTTCGAGGCCCTGGTCACGACGCTGCCGCCCTCGGCCGACCGGTTCTGGGTCGACCTGCCGGAGGAGCGCGCGCGGACGCGCGGCTGGTCCGAGCCGACGCCGTCCGCGGAGGGCATCGGCCCGCGCGACCCCATCGCCGTGACGGGCCGGACCTGGGCCGGCGAGGCCTACAGCTACGTCTTCCTGCTCGGGCAGGAGCGCGTGGGCGTCACCGGCGGCGACGCGGCCGAGCCCGAGCGCCGCGGCCGGCGTTGGCGCCGGCGGGCGGAACCGGACGCGCCGGCGACGGGCCCGGCCGACGTCCGGCGCCGCGTCCAGATCGAGGCGCGCACCCTCGACTTCCAGACCTTCGAGATCCGGACCCGCACCGCCGACGGCTACGGGCTGGCCTGGACGCCGTTCGAGGCGGGCGCCGGCCGCGGCCGGCGCGCCGACCCGCCCGTCCCCGCTGCGGTGGTCGACGAGGCGGGCAAGCCGGTCACGTCGGCCTGCACGGCGCCGGCCTTCGAGACCCACGGGCTCGCCGGCTCGATCAGCGTCGTCGACCGCACCTATCACTACGTCTACACCGACGTGCTGCCCGAGGATTGCGGCCTCGCCCCCGAGAAGCGCCGCACCGGGCTGTTCCTGCGCACCGCGCAGGACCTGTCGGGGCCGAAGGTCTGGTCGACGGCGCGCAAGCTCGCCGGGCCGCTGCCGCCCGGAACCCTCGTGCGGGTGGCCCGCGCCAAGGGCATGCCGCGCTGGGCGGTCTCCTACACGTGCCAGCGGCCCGCCAACGCCCCGGGCGGTCCGGTGGCGGATATCTGCCTGCAATACACGGCCGACATGAACCTCGACGGGATCGGCGCCCTCAAGCTCTACGCCGATCCGGTGGAGGCGGGCCGCTCCGCCGCCTATCTCGGGCTGCGCTCGGGGGGCGACGGCAGCGGCCGGTACGACCGGAGCGCGCATTTCTGGATGACCGACGCGGAGGGCAACCTCGACACGCCGGCGATCTACCCGAACAAGGCGGGCTTCCTGACCTGGCTCGACCGGCTCGCCCCGACCGCCTCCGGGCGCGACGCGTCGAGCCTCTACGGGCGGCCCGTCTACTGGGGGACGTGGACGGTGCGCCCGATCGGCGCGCAATAAGTCGCAGGAGGCGCTATATGGGCGGCCGACAAGCCGCGCGAGGCGTGCCTGACGGACCCGATGGAAACCCATATCGACCTGTGGTTCGCCGCGAGCATCGTGGCGATCTCGCTGCTGCTCTCGGCCTTCTTCGCGGGCGCGGAGACGGCCTTCACGGCCGCCTCGCGAGCCCGAATGCACGCCCTGGAGCAGGCGGGCGACCCGCGCGCCGCGATCGTCAACCGCATCCTGGCGATCCGCGAGCGCTTCATCGGCGCGATGCTGATCGGCTACAACATCGTGGCGATCGGCGCCTCGGCCTTCACCACCAGCGTGCTCACGGCGCTGTTCGGCAAGAGCGGCGTCATCTACGCGACGGTCGGCATGTCGGTGCTGGTCATCGTCTTCGCCGAGGTGCTGCCGAAGACGCTGGCGATCTCCAAACCTGACAAGGCCGCCCTGCTCACCGCCCGCCCGGTGGCCTTCGCGGTGGCGCTGATGGGCCCGCTGGCCATCGCCATCGAGCACGTCGTGCGGGTGATGCTAAAACCGTTCGGCGTCACCATCGGCGAGCACCAGTCGATCCTCACCGCCGCCGAGGAGCTGCGCGGGCAGGTGGCGCTGATGCACCGGGAGGGCGGCGTCGCCAAGGCCGAGCGCGACATGCTGGGCGGCCTCCTCGACCTGTCGGACCTGTCGGTCTCCGACGTGATGGTCCACCGCACGAAGATGCGGGCGATCGACGCCGACCAGCCCTCCGAGGACATCGTCCGGGCGGTGCTGGCCTCGCCCTACACCCGCATGCCGCTGTGGCGCGGCACGCCCGAGAACATCGTCGGCGTCCTCCACGCCAAGGACCTGCTGCGGGCGCTCGACGCCGCGGGCGGCGACGCCTCCGGCCTCAAGGTCGAGGCGCTGGCCCTGGAGACGTGGTTCGTGCCGGGCACGACGTCGCTGCGCGCCCAGCTCAAGGCCTTCCTGACCAAGAAGACCCACTTCGCCCTCGTGGTCGACGAGTACGGCGAGGTGATGGGGCTCGTGACCCTGGAGGACATCCTGGAGGAGATCGTCGGCGACATCGCCGACGAGCACGACGTCACCGTCTCGGGCGTGCGCCCGCAGGGGGACGGGTCGGTGAACGTGGACGGCGGCGTGCCGATCCGCGACCTGAACCGGGCCATGGACTGGGACCTGCCCGACGAGGAGGCGACCACCATCGCCGGCCTCGTCATCCACGAGGCGCGGACCATCCCGGACCAGGGCACCGCCTTCAACTTCCACGGCTTCCGCTTCCAGGTGCTGCGGAAGGCCAAGAACCGGATCACCACGCTCCGCATCACGCCGCTGACCGCGGCGGGGCTCCAGGCGGCCGCGCTGCCGGACGCGTCGCGCGACGCGGTGTGACGGCGACCGCCGCGGCCAGGGTCCGCGCCCGCGCCGCGACGCGCGCGGAGTGGTCCTCAGCCCGGCATCGCCTCCAGCCCCTCGGCGCGGATCCAGTCGCGGGTCCGGTCCAGGGCCCGCCCGAGCCGGTCGAACAGGGCGTCGATCTCGTCCGGCGCGATGATCAGCGGCGGGCAGACGGCGACGCGGTCCCCGGCGAGCGCCCGCACGATCAGCCCCTCGCCCTGCGCGAAGGCGACGCAGCGGGCGGCCACGCCCTTCTTCGGGTCGTACTGCCGCTTCGTGGCCTTGTCGGCGACGATCTCCAGGCCGCCGATCAGCCCGAGGCCGCCGGCCTCGCCCACGATGTCGTGCCCGGCGAGCGCCGCCAGGCGGCGCTGGAACTGCGGCGCCTTCTCGGCCGCGCCCTCGATCACCCGGTCGCGGCGGTAGATCTCGATCGCCTTCAGGGCCACCGCGGCGGCCACCGGGTGCCCGGAATAGGTGGTGCCGTGGCCGAAGGTGCCGATCTTCTCGCTCTGGCCGATCAGCGCCTCGTAGAGCGGTTCGTCGATGCTCACGCCGCCGAGCGGCATGTAGGCCGAGGTCAGGGCCTTGGCGAAGGAGATCGAATCGGGCCGGGCCCCCAGCGCCTCGCTGCCGAACCACGTGCCGAGCCGGCCGAAGCCGCAGATCACCTCGTCGGCGATGAAGCGGACGTCGTACTTGGCCAGCACCGCCTGGATCGCCGCGAAGTACCCCCGCGGCGGCACGATCGCGCCACCCGCGCCCATCACCGGCTCGGCGATGAAGGCCGCGACCGTCTCCGGCCCCTCGCGCAGGATCGTCTCCTCCAGCTCGGCGGCAAGGCGCGCCGAGTAGGCCTCCTCGGTCTCGCCCGGCTCGGCGCCCCGGTAGTGGTGCGCGGGCGAGACGTGCAGGAAGCCCGGCAGCGGCAGGTCCCAGTCGGCGTGGTTCGCGGCGAGCCCGGTCATCGAGGCGCTCGCGACCGTGACGCCGTGGTAGCCCTTCTGGCGGGCGATGATCTTCTTCTTCTGCGGCCGCCCCATGGCGTTGTTGTAGTACCAAGTCAGCTTGACCTGCGTGTCGTTGGCCTCCGACCCCGAGGAGGTGAAGAAGATCTTCGAGGTCGGGACCGGCATCAGCTCCTTCAGCGTCTCGGCGAGCTCGATGCCCGGATCGTGGCTGCGGCCGGAGAACAGGTGCGTGAAGGGCATGCGCGCCATCTGCGCCCGGGCCGCCTCCACGAGCTCCGCGTTGGAGTAGCCCAGCGCCGTGCACCACAGGCCGGACATGCCCTCGATGTAGGAGCGTCCCTCGGTGTCGTAGACATGCACGCCCTCGCCCCGTTCCAGCACCAGCGGGCCGGTCTGTCGGTGCGTCGACAGGTTGGTGTAGGGATGGAGGAGGGTTTCGACGTCGCGGGTCGCGAGGTTCGAGAGCATGGTTCGCAAGGTCCTCGTGCGCGGGTGACCGCCGCCACACTACCGACCCGATGCCCCGTCAGGTAGCCCGGAGGATCCGCGTCCGGCCGTTGCCGGACGCATGCCGCCAGCGCTACTCCAGCTCCGCCCCTCGCCGCGCCCGACCGATGCTCAACCCAGAAGCCTACGTCGCCCAACCCGCCCCCGGCCGCGCCTGCGGCGCCTGCACGTTGTGCTGCAAGGTCTACGACGTGCCCGCGGTCGAGAGCGTCGCGGGCCAGTGGTGCCGCCATACGAAGGCCGGCCAGGGCTGCGCCATCCACGCCACCCGCCCGGACCATTGCCGGGCCTTCCACTGCCTCTGGATGACGGAGGGATGGCTCGGCCCGGAATGGAAGCCGGACCGCGCCAAGATGGTGCTGAGCCTCGATCCGCTCACCCGCAACATGAACGTGCAGGTCGATCCCGGACAGGCGAACGCTTGGCGGCGCGAGCCCTATTACGGGCAGCTCAGGCGCTGGGCCGTGGCCTCGGTGCCCCTGCGCCGGCACGTGCTGGTCCACGTCGACAAGAGCACCACCGTCATCCTGCCGGACCGCGACGTCAGCCTCGGGATCGTCGGCGCCGGCGAGCGCATCGTCACCACCGACCGGATGACGCCCCAGGGCCCGAGCTTCGACGTCCGGAAAGTGCCGGCCTGAACCGGGCGACCGGCCGGACCCGGGGCCGGCTCAGCGCTCGGTGCCGGAATGCCGCCGCATGACCGGGGATTCGACCACCAGGAACGTCATCTGGAACAGGATCAGCCCCGTCTGGTCCGTCACCTCGATCCGCCAATCCTCGCCGAGGGCGATGCGCTGGGCGTCCTGCCTCAGGATGTCGCCGGCGCGCCGGACGGCTTCGAGCCGGGCGGATTGCCAGTCCGGCAGCTCCGTTCCCGCGCCGTCCAAGATCGTGGATCCGTCGTGGATGTTGAAGTGATATCGCGGCATCCACACGTCCCGGTCGGGTCCAGGCGGGGGATGCGGGTACCCCTCACTCGCGGCCGTGCCGAGTCCCGTCGCCGCGATTGACGGACCCGTTACCCCACGCGCGCGGGCTCGGCCATATACGGGGTTAGAGTCGCGGCCGGGATCTCGGGACCGCGTCGCGGCGCCGACGCCATGTCGCGACGCGCGAGCCTTGCGGATCCGGCCGGTTTGCCCGAGTGATCGGCCATGACGACCGTTCACGATTTCAGCGTCTCCGCGGCCGACGGAACGCCGTACCCGCTCGCGCAGCACCGCGGTCAGGTGCTGCTCATCGTGAACACGGCCTCCCGCTGCGGCTTCACCCCGCAATACGAGGGGCTCGAGGCGCTCTGGCGCCGGCACCGGGATGCGGGCCTGACGATCCTGGGATTCCCCTGCAACCAGTTCGGCGCGCAGGAGCCGGGCGACGCCGCCGAGATCGCGAGCTTCTGCGCGCTGCGCTACGACGTGAGCTTCCCGGTGCTCGCCAAGATCGCGGTGAACGGGTCGGGCGCCGATCCGCTCTACGCCCATCTCACCCGGGCTCGCGCCGGGCTGTTCGGCACGCGCGCTGTGAAGTGGAACTTCACCAAGTTCCTGGTGGGTCGCGACGGCCGGGTCATCGCCCGGTTCGCACCCGGGACGAAGCCCGCGGCCCTGGAGGCTAAGATCCAGGCTGCCCTGGCCGAGCCCGCCTGAGCCGCGCCCGCGTCAGACCGCGTCGAGATCCGCGGCCTCGGCGGAGACCGCGCGGCGCGCGTCGATCCGTTCGCGCACGCGCAGCACCGTCCGCAGGGGCGCGATCGGGAACGGGCGCACCGACTCGCGCAGGATCCCCGCCAGGAACCGGATCTCGGCAATCTTGCGCAAGGTCAGATCGGGCGCTCCGGCGCCCTGTGCTCGGCGCTCGAGGTCCGAGAGGGCGTCGAACAGCGCGTAGCGCCCGTCGAGATCGCGGGAAAACTGTTTCGACGCAATCAGATTGGCCAGTTCGCCTTCAAAACTGCAACGGACAGGCTGATCGGAACGCATCGTCGACTCGAACACAATGTGCGTCGAACCCTAAAACAGTGTTCGCGCTTTGTCAGCCGCCGACGCGGGGCGGGCGCCGCGAATGCGGGATTGTTGCGCAATTGCATCTGCGCGACCGCGCCGGACCGCGGCCCGGGCTCAGCCGCCGGCCGCGACGAACGCGGCGGCCGCCTCGAACTCCGTCCGGCGCGCCTCGAGGCGGGCCTCCGCCTCGGCGTCGCGCCCCCAGACGGCGGCCTGATAGGTCTCGTCCACGTGGGCCGCGGCCCAGGCCTCGGCCGGTGTCAGCCGGCCCTCGAGAACAGCCAGGGCGATCAGCAGGGAGCCGGTCAGCGTCGTCAGGGTGTGCAGGCCCGCCAGCCGGAACGGGTCGGTCACCGCGTTCACCGCCGCGGAGAGCGCCTGGATCGTGTCGGCCGGCTGCGCGACGTGCATGACGCCCTCGCTCAGGATCACCCGCGCACCGAACGCGTCCCGGGCCCAGGCGAGGATCGGATCCCAGGCCTCCGCCTGGGCCGCCACGAGGCGCTCCGGATCCCCGGCGCGGTAGGCCACGAGATCGGTGCCCGCGTAGGCGCAGAGATCCGCCGCGACCTCGGCGAGGCGGGGCGTGACGCCGTCGATCGCCGTGTTGGCCAGCCGGGTCAGGGGCATCCGCGCGGGGTCGATCGCCGTGTCCTGGGCCTGCCACTCCGCCGCGACGCGCTCGGCCAGGGTCCGGCTGGGGAGACGCAGCGGGTTGCGGGCCGGCGTGTTGGCCGGACGTCCGTCCAGGGTCAGCCGGAACCCGTCGTCATCCTCGGAGAAGCCGGCTTCCTTGTAGAAGCGGTGGGGCAGGGCCGGCTTGGCGTGGCCGCGGGCGGCCCGGACCGGGTCGGGCCTGTCACCGTCGCTCGGTTGCCCGAGCCAGTCTGTCGTCTGATCGCTCATGGAGGCGAGATAGGCGCTTCCGGCCCCGCGCGCGAGCCTCCCGCGATCAGGAGCCGGTCGCGAGCCCCTCGAGGAGCAGCGCCTCCAGCGCGGCGGCACTCGGGACCACCGTCACGGCCCCGGCCCCGTAGAGCGCGTCCGGCGGATGGTAGCCCCAGGCGACCCCGACGGCCGTCGCACCGGCCGCCACGCCCATGGCGATGTCGAAGGTGGTGTCGCCGACCATCACGGTGGCCTCGGGCTCGCAGCCGGCCTCGCGGATCGCCTGCTGCAGCATGGTCGGATCCGGCTTCGACGGCGCGTCGTCGGCGCTCTGGGTCGTGGCGAACCAGTCCGCCCAGCCGTAATGCGCGATCAGCCGGTCGACACCGCGCCGCGACTTCCCGGTGGCGAGGCCGATCAGCACGTCGGAGCGCCCGTGCAGCCGGGTCAGCAGGTCGGCCATGCCGGGGAACAGGGGCTCCTCGTGGGCGGGGTCGAGCCGCAGGCGGTTGTAGGCCTGCTTGTAGCTCTCCGAGAGTTCCGCGACCGGGCCGTCCTCGCCCACGAGGCGCCGGAAGGCCTGCGGCAGCGACAGGCCGACCACCGACAGGGCCTCCCGCCGCCCGGGCGCCGGCAGGCCGTTCTCCGCGAACGCCACCTCCTGGGCCGCCACGATCAGGTGCTGGCTGTCGACGAGGGTGCCGTCGACGTCGAAGACGACGAGCCTCATCGCGACCGACGCGCCGGAAGTCGCGCCGCGAGCCGCCCCGACGGCGCGGGTGAAAGGAGGCGGGTCCCCGTCACGGCTTCCGGCCCGGCTGGGCCGGCGCGGCCGCGGCGGGCTGGCCGCCGGGGATCCGGGTCCGCTCGTAGCCGAGCCGGCACCGGATCAGGAAGCGCCGGCGCTTGCCGCCGCGCAACCCGCGCTGATGCGAGGCGCGGTTGCAGGCCGCGTAGGAGCGCCGCCGGCGCTCCGCGCGGGCACTGTTGGCGGTGCGCGGGGCGGCCTGCGCGGGCGCCGCGCCCGGGGCGGGCGCCGGGGCCGGATGCGGGGTCGCCGTCTCGGGGGGGTGGGTGCCGTTCGCCGTCGGCGCCGCCCTGGTCGTCTCGCCCGGCGCGGCATGCGCGATCGGCCCGGTGAGGCACAGGGCGGCGAGGCAGGCCAGCATCGCGAGCTTCATGTGTCAGGGTCTCGAACCGCCGGGAACAGGCCCCGCGGCGGATCGGCGGGGCGCGGGGCAGCATATGAGGCGGCGCGGCCGGTTGCCAAGGCATGCGCCGCGCGGGACGCTCGGACCGCACCCGACTTTCACCGGAGATGCCGCGGCGCTGACGGGCGCTGGCGTGACGGTTATCGGGGGGACGGGAAGGGTGATCCGGCGATGAACCTCGTGCTGCTGCCCGGCTTCATGACCGATGCCGACCTCTGGTCGGACGTGATCGCGCGCCTCGCCGAGGTGGGTCCGATCACGCACGGCGACCTCGCGCGGGACGCCGCCATCGCCGACATGGCACGCCGCGTCGTCGCGGAGGCGCCGCCGCGCTTCGGGCTCGTCGGCTTCTCCATGGGCGGCTACGTCGCCCGCGCGGTTGCCCAGCTCGTGCCGGACCGGGTGGAGGCGTTGGTCCTCGTCGCCACCTCGTCGCGGGCCGACACGCCGGCCCAGGCGCGCCGGAAGGCCGCCGCGGTCGCCCATATCCGCCAGCAGGGCTACCGGGGCCTCAGCCGGTCGGCGATCCTCCAGTCGGTGCACCCGGACCGCGCCGGCGACGGCGCCCTCCTGAGCCGGATCCGGCAGATGGGCGACCGGCTCGGCGGAGAGGTCTTCCTGCGCCAGGCCGGGCAGGCGCGCGAATCCGATGGCGACCGCCTCGGCGCGATCGGCTGCCCGACCCTGGTCGTGGCGGCGGCCCAGGACGCCCTGCGCAGCCTCGACGAGGCGCGGGAGCTCCGCGACGGCATCCCGGGCGCGACGCTGAGGGTGATCGACGGGTCGGGCCACATGCTGCCGCTCGAGGCCCCGGACCCGCTGGCGGACGCGATCGTGCCCTGGCTGCGGGCTCAGGCCTCCGGAGCCTCGACGATCGGGTCGTAGCGGGCGGCGTCGAAGCCCAGGAGGTTCCAGCTCTGCGCCATGTGGGGCGGGAGCGGCGCGCTCACGTCGACCGGCTTGCCGGTCCGCGGGTGCGGGATGACGATCCGCCGGGCGAGCAGGTGGAGGCGGTTCTGGATGCCGCCCGGCAGCTCCCAGTTCTCGACGGAGAAGTATTTCGGGTCGCCCACGATCGGGTGGCCGATATGGGCCGCGTGGGCGCGCAGCTGGTGCGTGCGGCCGGTGACCGGCTTGAACGACAGCCAGGACAGCTTCTGGGCCGCCTGATCGACCATCGCGTAGTAGGTCAGCGCGTGGCTCGCGCCCTCGTCGCCGTGCTTGGCGACCCGCATCCGCGCGTCGGCGTCGGTGGGCTCCTCCTTGGCGAGGTAGGTCGAGACGCGTCCCTGCCGGACCCGCGGCACCCCCGCGGTGAGCGCCCAGTAGATCTTCCGCGCCGCCCGGGACCGGAAGCTCTTGGCCAGCGTCGCGGCGGCGAGCCGGGTCTTGGCGATGATCAGGCACCCGGCCGTGTCCTTGTCCAGCCGGTGGACGAGGCGCGGCTTCTGGCCGTCCGGACCCGTGAGGGCGGCGAGCAGGCCGTCCACGTGCCGGACCGTCCCCGAACCGCCCTGGACCGCGAGGCCGAAGGGCTTGTTGAGGATCATCATGTCGGCATCCTCGTAGAGGATCAGCGACCGGATGAAGGCGGCGTCGTCCTGCTCGCGGGCGGCGCTGCGCGGCCGCTCGGTGGGCTGGTCGAGGCGCAGCGGCGGCACGCGCACGCTCATGCCCGGCTCCAGCCGGTCGTTCGGCTTGGCGCGCTTGCCGTCGACCCGCAACTCGCCCTTGCGGACGATGGTCTGCACGCGGGTGAAGGGCAGGAGCGGGAAGCGGGCGGTGAGGAAGCGGTCGATCCGCATCCCGGCCTCGTCCGGCTCGACGGTCAGGGTCTGCACGCCGGAAGCGAGGGTCGCGGAGGCGGCGGCGCGCTGCTCGCGCCGGGTCGGACCGGGCGCGGGGGCAGAGGCGAGGGCCGGGGAGGGGGCCGCCGAGCGCTTGGCCGGCGGCCGGCCGCCGGGCTTGCCCGCCGCGGCGTCGCGCGGTGCGGCGGCGTCGCGGCGCGGCTTCGGCGGCCGGGCCGGCGCCGGGGCCGCAGCGGCCTGCGCGCCCCAGGGATCGCGGGTGCCGGCATCCTCGCCGCGGTTGCGGGCCGCGCGCTCGGCGGCGTCGCGGGCGCTGGTGCGCGGGCCCGTGCGGGCGCGGCCGTCGGCCTGGGCCTTGCCGCCCCTGAACTTGCTGGCGCTGGACTTGCCGGCCTGAGGCTTGCGCCCCGTCGGCCCGCCGCTTCTGGGAGGTCGTATCGTCATGCTTCCGCCGGCACCCGTCTCCGCGTCGGACGGAGCGTCCGGGCGCATGGGCCGCGGCGTCGCGGACGTCCGGACCGATGGGATTGCCCGGCTGTAGCATCGCCCGCGCCGAGCGGCAAAGGCGGTGGGCCGACCCGGTCCGTCAGGGCTCCGCGCGCCACGCGTCGCGGAGGCGGTCCTTCAGGCCGGCGGGGAAGAGGTCGGGACCGCCCGGCACGTCGAGCCCGTCCAGATCGCACCACCGCGCCACGCAGGCGGTGCCGGAATCCTCGTGGAAGACGAAGCGCTCCTGCCCGTCGAACCGCCCCGGCGGCAGGGCGACGGGGAACAGGAACAGCACCTCGTGCCCGACCTGCCCCTCGTGCGTGAAGATGTTCTCCACGACGCGGGGGCCGCCGAGCACCGAGACGGTGACGCCGAGCTCCTCCCGGAACTCCCGGATCAGGGCGTCCTCGACCCGCTCGCCGAACGCGACGCTGCCGCCGAGCGGCCGGACGCCTTTCAGCCGCCCGTCATCCGCGCGGACCTCGGCCACGAGCAGGCTGTTGCCGCGCCGGGGAAGACCCAGTGCCTTCACGCGAATCTCCGCAGGGGGCCGCCAGACCGTCATCCCGCAGGGGCTAGCCCGTCGTCGGCGAGGCCGCAACGGACCGGCGCACAGCGCGCCGATCCACGGCAACAACCGGACACACGGTTGACGCCCGCCCCCGCTACGGCCAAGCTGTGTTCGACGGTTCCCCTCGGGGATCAAAAGGGAACGCGGTGAGGGGTTCGCCCCGAAGCCGCGGCTGCCCCCGCAACTGTAAGTGGCGAGCCCTTCACCACCACGTCACTGGGTCACCCCGGGAAGACGGTGCGAGGGCGGCGACCCGCGAGCCAGGAGACCTGCCGTCAGCCGTGGTCACACGCGAAACGCGCCGGGCGGGGTGTCCTGGCGGGTGTCGAGGCGCCGCCAGTCCCGAGGGGAGGCGGCCGCCGAGGCCTCGTTCGCGGTGACGTGCCACAGCAAGCGCGCCCGCGACGCCGTTCCCCATGCCCGTTTCCGCTGTCCCGACTCCCTTGAGCCCTGTCGCAGCTCGCCGTCGCGCGCCCGCACGGGCAGAGGCTACCGGACAGCGGGCGCATTGTAATGTTATTACAATGCCTGTAGGACGCGGGGGCCGGCGCGCGCCGTGCACGGACCACTTTCCCCATGTCTCCATCGACCCATCGCTCCTGCCTCGGCGGGCGGGCCCCCCTCTGCGGCGTTCTCCTCGCGCTCCTCGCCAGTCCGGCCGCCGCACAGGAGGCGGTCACGCTGGATGAGCTGTCGGTCGCGGGCGCGGGCGGCGACCCGGGCCGCCTCCCGCCGAACGGGCTCAACCTGCGCACGCCCGACCGGACCGCGAGCCGCCTCGGCCTGACGCCGCTGGAGACGCCCGCCAGCCTCGACATCGTGTCGGGCGAGACCGCGCGGCTGCGCGGCCAGGACACGATCGCCGAGGCCGTGACCCAGGACGCGACCGGCATCACCACCATCGCGGCGCCCGGCAACGGCAACGGCGCGTTCACGTCCCGCGGCTTCGCCGGACCGAACTCGATCCAGCAGCTCTACGACGGCACGCGCTTCTACGTCGGCGCCAACACCGTGACCTTCCCGTTCGACACGTGGAACGTCGAGCGGATCGAGGTGCTGCGCGGGCCGTCCTCGGTGCTCTACGGCGACGGCGCCATCGGCGGCGTCATCAACGTGGTGCCCAAGAAGCCGGTCTTCGTGCCGATCAACGCCGCCCGCGCGGTGATCGGCACCGACGGGGTCGCGCGGCTCGCCCTCGATTCCGGCGGCCCGCTGGGCCAGGCTGAGTACGGCGACACCTTCGCGTACCGCCTCAACGTCAGCGGCAACCGCGCCGACGGCTGGATGCGGCCGGAGGGCGATTTCCGCAACCTCGCGGTCTCCGCCGCCCTGCTGTTCCGGCCGAGCGCCGACCTCGCCTTCACCCTGAGCCACGATCTCGGCTACCAGGAGCCCGCCCGCTACTGGGGCACCCCGCTGGTCGAGGGACGGATCCCGGATCTCATCCGGTTCAACAACTACAACGTCCGCGACGCGAAGATCACCTGGGCCGACAACTGGACCCAGCTCAAGACCGAGTGGTCCCCCTCGGCCGATATCACGATCCGCAACACCGCCTACCGGCTGACCAGCCGGCGCCACTGGCTCGACGTCGAGCAGTACAGCTACAACCGCGGCACCGGGCTCGTGGACCGGGGCGACTACCTGGAGATCTACCACAGCCAGGAGCAGGTCGGAGACCGCCTCGACGCGACGTTCCGGGGCAGCCTGTTCGGGCTGCCGAACCAGTTCGTGGCCGGCTTCGACGTGAACCACATCGACTTCCGCCACACCAACAACTTCTACTTCGACCAGACCACGAGCGTGCCGCTCACCGGCTACGATCCGGGCCTGTTCCCGCAGAACGGCCGGGCGCGCCCGGCCTACGCGACGCAGACGAGCCAGGCCTCGGTCTTCGCCGAGGACCGGGTGATCCTGTCGGACAAGCTGTCGTTCCTCACCGGCGTGCGCCTCGACGTGCCGACGCTGAACCGCGAGGACCTGCAGACGGGATCGCGGTTCGAGAAGACCTATCGGGCGCTCGGCTACCGGTTCGGCCTCGTCTACAACCCGACGCCGGACAGCGCGCTCTACGCCCAGTACAGCTTCGCCACCGACCCGGTGAACAGCCTGATCACGCTGTCGCAGTCGCTGGCCGGCTTCAAGCTCGCGACCGGCGATCAGGTCGAGATCGGCGCCAAGGGGCTGGCCTTCGACGGCGCCCTCGAATGGACCGTCGCGGGCTACAGGATCGTCAAGGACAACCTGATCTCGGCGATCCCCGGCCAGCCGACGCTGTCCACGCAGGTGGGGAGCCAGTCCTCGCAGGGCTTCGAGCTGGCGCTCGGCTGGCGCTTCGCGCCGGGCTGGCGGCTCGACGGCAACCTCGCGCTCCTCCACGCGCAGTACGACCGGTTCGACCAGACGGTGAACGGCGCCACCGTCTCGTACGTCGGCAACCAGCCGATCGACGTGCCCGAGCGCGTGGCCAACCTCTGGCTGACCTGGGACGTCACCCGCGACTGGACCGCGCGGGTCGGACTGCAGAACGTCGGGCAGGTCTACAGCGACTTCGGCAACACGGCGCGGCGCCCCGCCTACAACCTCGTCAACGCGGTCCTGGACCATCAGGTGACGGCGGATTCACGCCTGTCCGTGCGGGTCTACAACCTGTTCGACAAGGTCTACGCGATCTCGGGCAACGCCGTGAACGGGGTCGGGACCAACTGGCTGCTCGGGCGCCCGCGCTCGGTTGAGGTCGCCTACACGGTGACGTGGTGAGCCTGCCGCGCCGGCTCGGCAAGGCGGGACGGCGCTGGCTGCTCCTGTTCCACCGCTGGGCCGGGATCGCCGCGGGGCTGTTCTTCGCGCTGTGGATCGGCTCCGGGCTGGTGATGCTCTCCGTGCCGTTCCCGGCGCTCACCGAGGCCGAGCGGCTGTCGCGGCTCGCCCCGATCGCCTGGGATCAGGTCGCGGTCGCGCCGGACGCGGCGCTGCGGGCCGGCGGGCTCGCCGGCGTGCCGGCCGCCTTCGGCCTGGAGATGCGGGGCGACGAGCCGGTCTACCGGATCGCCGGCCACGACGGCACCCGGGTGACGGTCTCGGCACGGACCGGCGCGCGGCTCGGTCCGCTGACACCCGCAGACGCGCTGCGTGTTGCGGCCGGTGGTGCTCCGGCTGCGCAGGCCGAGCAGGTCGCGCGCGACCAGTGGACCGTCACGGCCCGCTACGACCCGCTCCGGCCCTTCCTGAAGGTGGCCCTCGGCGACGCCGCGGGGACCGAGCTCTACGTGTCTGCGGTGACCGGCGAGATCGCCCTCGACACGACACGCTTCGAGCGGGGCTGGAACTGGGTGGGTTCGGTGGCGCACTGGATCTACCTCACGCCGCTGCGGGCCCGGCCGGAGCTGTGGCGGACGATCCTGTTGTGGCTCTCCGGTTTCGCCGCCCTCGGCGCGCTGAGTGGAGGCGCGATCGGGATCTGGCGCCTGCGCCTTCGGCGGCGCTACGCGGCCGGGGCGGTCACGCCCTATCGCGGGCTGGCGCGCTGGCACCACCTGCTCGGCCTCGCGGGGGGCCTCGGCTTGAGCACGTTCATCGTCAGCGGCTGGATCTCCATGAACCCGAACCGCTGGTTCAGCGCGACCAGCCCGCCGGTAGCGTTGCGCGCCGCCTATGCTGGAATCCCGCCGGCGCTCGGCCTCGATCCGCACCGGCTCCGCGATGGCGCCGTGCCGGATACGCGCATCCTGCGCTTCGCCGCCATCGGTGGACGCTGGTGGATCGTCGCCGAGACGGCGGACGGCCTCCGGACGGTCGCAGCGGACGGCGCGACCGCCCTCGACGCGCGCAGCATCGCGACGGCCGCGGCCGACGGTTTCGCGGACGGTCCCCTCCGGTCGATCCGCCCGCTATACGCCTACGACGCCTACTGGTATCCCCACGGGGCCGACCCACGGCCGCTTCCGGTGCTGCGCCTGCGCTTCGGCGACGCGGCCGCCACGTGGCTCCATGTCGATCCCCGGGACGGCACGATCCTCCAGCGCCTGGACCGCTCGGGCCGGATCAACCGCTGGCTGTTCGACGCCGCGCACCGGCTCGACCTGCCGGGGCTCACCGGCAACCGCCCCCTGCACGATACGGCCCAGTGGGTCCTGAATCTCCTGGCGGCGGGCATCGCGGTCACCGGGATCGTGGCGGGCTGGCGCAGGCTGCGTCGGACGCTGTCCGCCTGAGGTCGGATTCAGCGTGTGCTGTCGAGCGGTCGAGATCGGCCCGGCGGTGGCTTCCGATCCGATCCGGTCGTGCTGCGCATCAGGACGACAGACCGGAGGCGGACGCAGATACCTCCACGTCCGGCCTGTGCGCCTGTCGGTATTCACGGGGGCTCACGTCGTAGCGATCCTTGAAGCGGCGCGCGAAATGCGCCTGGCTGCTGAAGCCGCAGCCATAAGCCAACAGGCCGATCGACAGGGCGGCGCAGGCCGGGTCGGTCAGGCGCTTGGCTGCCACCTCCAGGCGGCGTCCCCAGATGTAGTCGGAGATGTGCCGGCCGCGCTCATGAAACAGCTCCTGCAGCCGCCGCAACGACACGCCCATCGCGGCGGCGAGCCGGGGCGGGTCCAGGTTCGGGTCGCTCAGGTTCGCCTCGACATAGGCCTTGGCGCGCTGGACCGTGACGTTGCCGTGGATGGAACGCGGCGCCTCCTGCGCCATCCGTTCGGCGAGGCTCGCCACGATCAGGTCGACGCCGATCGATGCCATGCGCTCGGCCGCGTCAGGAGTGAGGCGATCGCTGACCCGGACGAGTTCCTGAAGGTACGAGCCCGTCAGGGTCGTCGAGGCGAGGTCCGCTGCGGCCGTGAGCGCGGTGTAGAGTCGGGACGGGCCCAGAACGGTCTCGAAACGCTGGTGCGGCAGATCGATGACCAAGGAGTCGCCGGTCTCCGCCTCCATCACGGATGAACTCGAGTCGAGCAAGATGAGGTCGCCCGGCTTGGTCTTCGCCTCCCGGTCAAGCTGCTGGATTGTATCCCGTCTGGACAGCTTCAGGAGCACGAAAACCCGATCGGGGTTCCCGCGGCGTCGCGCTTCGGCGTCCGTGATTCTGGTCCGCACGGTTGTGTGCCAGAAATGCGAGATCGGCATCGCGCCGATACACGTCACGTTCAGCCGTCCCTGGAACGGGAGACCGTCCGGCGTCTCGATCTCGGCAGGCACGAGACGCTCGCAGACCAGTTCCCGCCATTGGCGGACCGCGTTTCTGGGATGAATCCCATCTGTCGAGAAAAACGGTTGCATCCGCCGCCTGGGCACCCCTGTCGTCACTCGGTGGCGAAGATCGGGAACCCCGGCGTTTATTGTATATAATCTACCTTCACAACAGGGAGACGGGGGACAAGGGGCGGAGCAGCGGCGCCCGGCCAAACAGCGCCGTCCGGAAGCGGACCGGCGATGATCCATCCCTCTCGAGCATCATCACGATCACGCGGCCTGATGTCCGGCCCTAGAACCGCGCCGTCAGGAACAGCCGCACGTTCCGCCCCGGCAGCAGGATCTCGTCCTTCTTGAACGAGGTCGAGTTGCGGATATCGTCGTTCAGGAGGTTGCGGCCCTGGAGGCCGAGGGTGATCGCGCTCGCCCCGTAGACCGCAGGATCGACGGCCTTGGTGTAGCTCAGTTCGGCGCGCAGGTCGTCGTAGCCGGGGGTCGGCGTCTCGTACACGGCCGTGGCGTCGTGGCTGAAGGCATGGAGCAGGTTCACCCGCGCGAACCACCCGTCGGCCCGCAGGTAGACGCCGCCGCCGAGCCGGTAGGGCGGGATGCGCGGCACGTTCGCGCCGTTGTCGAACTGGGCGCGGACGAAGTCGAACTGCGCCTCGACGCCGGCGAAGCCGTTGCCCACCGGCACGAGGTCGTACTGGCCGATGATCTCGGCGCCGTAGAAGGTCGCGTTCTGCTGCTGGTAGACGATCTGCCGGTTGTCGGTGCCGACGCCGCAGGAAGCGAAGTCGTCGTCGCAGGTCAGACCCGTGTAGTTCCGGTAGATGAAGCCGGTGTAGCGGGTGAAGTAGCCGGTGGCGTCCAGGCGGAACGGTCCCTCGGCCCGCCGGATGCTGGCCTCGACGGTCCGGGCGCGCTCCTTCTTGAGGTTCGGGTTGCCGATCTCGAAGGTCGCGGTGGCGTCGTGCGGGCCCTGCGAGAACAGCTCATAGCCCGTGGGCCCGCGCTCGACGTAGGAGCCGGTGAGGCTCGCCACGAAGCCGTAGGGCAGGTCCTGCAGGGCGCCGATGCTGGCGCTCTTCGGGGCGAAGCGCCGGGTGCGCGCGTACTGGAACGGCTCCTGTCCGTCGACCGGCACGTAGTCGGCGGGGAACTGCGCCGCCGTGCTCGAGAGCCGGTCGACCTCGTAGCGCCCGGCCGCCTGCAGCCGCGTGCCCGGGCGCAGTTCCAGCTCCTCGAAGAGGTAGACCGCGTTCGCGCGCGACTCCGTCTTCGGCAGGAACGATTCGAGTTGCGTGTTGATCACACGCCGGTCCGACTGGAAGCCCAGAGCGCCGGTGAGCCTGCCGAACTCCGTGATGACCGGGACGTGCTGGAGTTCCAGGCGTCCCTCGGCCTCGCGGTTCTTGAAGATCGCCTGGACGCCCTCGATCCCGTCGTCGCCGATCCCGACCTCGTTGTGGCGGTAGACCGAGTAGCCCGCCCAGTAGCGGATCACCTCGAAGGGCCCGTCGAGCGGACGGTACTCGCCCCGCGACAGGACCCGGTCCTGGTTCGGGGTCAGGCGGGTCCGGTCCTGCTCGGCGACGCCGCCGGGGATCGCGTAGACCGCGTCGTAGTGGCTGAAGGAGATGCCCACGAAGCCGCGGTCGCCGATCGCCGAGATGCCGACCGCGCCGCCCTGCGACTCGTTGTAGGAGTTGCGCTGGATCCCGCCGGGGATCGCGTAGCTGTCGTTGGCAGTCTTGAAGCCGTCGGCGTGGACCGCGATGCCGTCGCCGCCGGCATCCACCGTGGCGGCCCCGAGCCGGCCGTTATCCACGCTGGAGAAGCCGCTGGTGACCTGGCCCTGCACCCCGTTCGCCGGGATGAAGGTCGGCACCCGGTTGTTATCGGCCGAGACGACGCCGCCGATGGCCCCCGAGCCGTAGCGCAGGGTCGCGGGACCGCGGATCACCTCGATCCGGTCGGAGACCAGCGGGTTGACCGGCACGGCGTGGTCCTCGCCGAGGTCGGACACGCCGCCGTTGACGATGCCGTTCTCCTGGATCCGCACCCGCGCATTGTCGAGGCCGCGGATGATCGGCCGGGACGCCGCGCCCGGCGCGTAGGTCGTGCCCGAGATGCCCGGCCGGTCGAACAGGGCGTCACCCAGGGTCCGCGGCTGGTCGCGCGCGATCTGGTCCTGGGTCACCACGGTGACCGGCGAGAACGTGTTGGTCGCCACCGGCAGGACGCCGATCGGCACCGCCGCATCCGCCGCGACCGCGCCGCGCGACGGCTGGATCGGGCTCGGGCTGGTGACGCTGATCTCGTCGAGGGCGACGGCCTGCTGCGCCCGCGCGGCGGAGGGCGTGAGGAGGCCGGCGCAGACGGTCGAGGACAGGACCGTGCTGGTGAGGAAGCCGAAGCGGCGCGAGGGAAGCATCGAGACTCACACAGTGTTATATCGTTTCATTGTTGCGGTGCCTCGGTCTGGTGCAAGCGTTAATCCCTCCGGTGTCGGACACGGCCGAGAAACGTTACATCGTTGCAACAGCGATCCGGGCGGCGCGCCCGCCCAAGCTCAAGACGCCGGTTGACTTTGAAACGTTATAACATTTTGATCGCGTCATGACTCAGCGCGACACCCGCCTTCCCGTCACCGTCCTGTCCGGCTTCCTCGGGGCCGGGAAGACGACACTTCTCAATCACGTGCTCACCAATCGCGACGGCCGCCGCGTCGCGGTGATCGTCAACGACATGAGCGAGGTGAACATCGACGCGGATCTGGTCCGCGCCGGAGGCGCCGACCTGTCCCGGACCGACGAGACGCTCGTCGAGATGACCAACGGCTGCATCTGCTGCACCCTGCGCGACAACCTGCTCGCGGAGGTGCGGCGGCTGTCGGAGACGGGGCGGTTCGACTACCTGCTGATCGAGGGGACCGGCATCGCCGAGCCGCTGCCGGTCGCCTCGACCTTCTCGTTCCGCGACGAGGCCGGCCGCTCCCTGTCGGATCTCGCCCGGCTCGACACGATGGTCACGGTGGTCGACGCGGTGAACCTGCTGAAGGATTACGGCTCGGCCGCCTTCCTGCGCGAGCGCGGCGAGACCGCCGGCGCCGAGGACACGCGCACGCTCGTGGACCTGCTCGTGGAGCAGATCGAGTTCGCCGACGTGGTGGTGATCAACAAGGCGCACGACGTCTCCGCCGAGCATCTCGCGCTGGTCCGCTCCGTCGTGCGCGGCCTGAACGCCGACGCCCGCATCCTCGAGACCGATCACGGGCGCGCGCCGCTCGCCGCGATCCTCGATACCGGCCTGTTCGACGAGGAGAAGGCCCAGCAACACCCGCTCTGGTTCAAGGAACTCTACGGCGCCCACGCGCACGTGCCGGAGACCGAGGAGTACGGCATCGCCTCCTTCGTCTACCGGGCCCGGCGACCCTTCGACCCGGAGCGCTTCAACGCCTTCGTCAACGCCACGTGGCCGGGCCTGATCCGCGCGAAGGGCCACTTCTGGCTCGCGACGCGGCCGGACTGGGTCGGCGAGTTCTCCCTGGCGGGCGCCGTGGCCCGGGTCTCGGCGATGGGGTTCTGGTGGTCGGCCGTGCCGCGGCGGCGCTGGCCGGAGGCGCCCGAGTTCCGGGCGCGCCTTCAGGACGTCTGGAGCGAGGTCTGGGGCGACCGGCGCCAGGAGCTGGTCTTCATCGGCACCGGCATGGACGCCGCGGCGCTCACGGCAGCGCTGGACGCCTGCCTGATCGAGACCGGCGCGGACCGGGCGCCGTTCGATCCCGCGCCCTATCGCGGCCTGCCGGACCCGTTCCCGGCCTGGCGCCGCGCGGCCTGAGGGCGACGGTCAGGTGGCCAGCGCCTCTGCCTCGTCCTCGGCCTCGATCTCGGCATCCGCCTCGGTCGTCTGACCGGATGCGCCGGCCGCCTCCGCGAGGCCGCGGGCCGCCTTGCGCAGGAGCTTCCGGAGGCGGCGGCGGTCGGTCTTGTCGAGGTGGTCGAGCAACTCGGCCTCGACCTCCTCCTGGATCCGCTCGATGGCCTCGGCCTTGGCCCTCCCGGTCTCCGTGAGCTGGACCCGCACCACACGGCCGTCGCCCGATTCGGCCCGGCGCTCGACGATGCCGAGGGCCGCGAGCCGCGTGACGGTCTTGGAGGCGGTGGGCGGCCGGACACGCAGCAGGGCGGCGAGATCGCCCATCGTCATCGTGCCGGCCGCTGCGAGCGCCTGCACCACCTGCTCCTGGCCGGCGAACAGGCCGAGCTTCGCCAGACGATCGCCGGTCCGTGCCCGGTGCAGGCGCGCCGCCTGCACCAGCGCCCAGCCGACGCTGCGCACGCCGGGCGGCCTCAGCTTCTTGGACGGGAGTCCGAGCACCGCGGCCTCGTCCTGATGATCGCGCTTCTGCTTGTCGCCCACCGGAGCGCCCGAATTAGAGCCGGCGGCCGCCGGACGATCCTGAATCTGCACCGTCCACCCCCATCAAGCGGCCGCCCAGGTCCCTGTGGCGCCGACCGGTGACGGTGCGATGACGGGGCTGGCGCGGAGGCCCGCTCAGCAGTGCATGAGACGCTGGAGACGGTCCAGGATGTCCTCGCCGGTGCAGGGACGGGCGATGAACTCGGCATGCTCGGGCATGCGGGCCGGGTCCGGGGCCGCGCGCCCGGACACGATCAGGATCGGCAGTTGCGGCCGCGCCTCGGCCACGGAGCTCGCGAGGTCGAAGCCGTCGGTCTTGCCCGAGAGCTGCACGTCCGTGACCAGCCCGCAGATGTCCGGGCGCGCCTGCAGGATGCTGAGCGCCCGCTCGGCCGAGGCACACTGGACGGTGTCGTAGCCGCCTTCCTCCAGCACGTCCCCGAGGTCCATGATCGTCAGCGCCTCGTCCTCGACGAGGAGGATTACCGGCCGATCGCCGCTCGAACCCGTCTGCTCGCTCGCCACTGTGTACTCCCTTCGGCAGCACCCGGCCGCGCGGGCCGCCGCACGCATCTCCAGCCGTAGGCCCAACGGCAGAAACGGTCCCGGGTTGCAGGCCGGCACGGGGGCTCGTCACGGGAAAGTGGAACGCGCGGCCCTCATGTCGATGCCGGCGCCAGCTCGGTCACCACCCCGGCGACGGCCTCGACGAGCCGGTCGAGATCGGCCGCACCGATCGTGAGCGCGGGGGTGAGGTAGACGATGTCGCCGAAGGGCCGCACCCAGACGCCGCGGGCGAGCAGTTCCGCCTTCAGGACGGTCAGATCGGGCGCCCGCGCGAACTGGACCGCGCCGATGGCCCCGAGGACCCGGACATCGGCCACGCCGGGCACACGCCGCAGCGGCTCCAGCCCCGCGGCGAGGCGCTCCGCGATGGCGCGGGCCTGGCTCAGGCGCGGCTCGGTCTCGAACAGGTCGAGGCTGGCATTGGCCGCCGCGCAGGCGAGGGGGTTGGCCATGAAGGTCGGGCCGTGCATCAGCGCCGCCGCCGGATCCTCGGACCAGAACGCCGCGAACACCTCCGTGCGGGCGACCGTGGCGGCGAGCGCCATCGTGCCGCCCGTGAGCGCCTTCGACAGGCACAGGATGTCGGGCACGAGCCCCGCCTGCTCGCAGGCGAACAGGCTGCCGGTGCGCCCGAAGCCGGTGAAGATCTCGTCGGCGATGAGCGGCAGCCCGTGGCGGCGCGCCAGCCCGGCGACCGTCGCCAGCACCTCCGGCGGGTGCGTCCGCATCCCGCCGGCACCCTGGACCAGCGGCTCGACGATCACCGCCGCCAGGGTGTCGCGATGGGCCGCCAGGGCCGCGTCGAGCGCCGCGGTCTCGGCCGCGCTGCGCGGCAGGTCGCAGAAGATCTGGCTCGGCAGGTAGGCACCGAAGCGGCGATGCATGCCCTCCTCGGGGTCGCAGACCGACATCGCCCCCATCGTGTCGCCGTGGTAGCCGCCGCGGAACGCGAGGACCTTCGTCCGCCCGCTCACGCCGCGGTTGATCCACATCTGCGCCGCCATCTTGAGCGCGACCTCCACGGCGACCGAGCCCGAATCGCTGAGGAAGACGTGGTCGAGATCGCCCGGCAGCAGGGCGGCGAGCCGCCGGGCCAGGGCCTCCGCCGGCGCGTGGGTGAGGCCGCCGAACATCACGTGGGGCATGCGCGCGAGCTGGTCGGCCACCGCGCCCGCTATGTGTGGGTGATTGTAGCCGTGCACCGCGGTCCACCAGGAGGCGATGCCGTCCACGAGCTCGCGCCCGTCGGCGAGGCGGATGCGGGTGCCCTGGGTCGCGACCGCCTCCAGGGGCGGCGCCGCGCGGCGCATCTGCGTGTAGGGCCGCCAGAGATGGCCTGCGGGCGTTGCGAGGGTCATGCGCCTGGCATGATGTGGCCTCGGACGGGGGTCAAGGACCGGCACCCGCCGCTTGACATTGTCCGCGCGGCACCGCCCATCCCCGTCCCCATGGACAGCCTCGACGCTTTCGCCACCGGGAAACTCGACGCCCTCGAGGCCGGCAGCCTGCGCCGCAAGCTGGTGCCGACGGAGCGCGGCGCCGGCGCCGCGGCGGCGCGGCGGGGACGGGCGCTCGTCTCCTTCTCGTGCAACGACTATCTCGGCCTCTCGCATCACCCGCGGGTGATCGCGGCGGCCCAGGCCGCGGTCGCGAGCCACGGCGCGGGGGCGGGCGGGTCGCGGCTCGTGACCGGCGACCACCCCTATCTCGGCGCCCTGGAAGCCGGCCTCGCGCGCCACAAGGGCACGGAGGCCGCCCTGGTCTTCGGCAGCGGCTACCTCGCCAATCTCGGCATCACCCCGGCGCTCGCCGGGCGGGGCGACCTCGTCCTGCTCGACGAGCTGTCCCATGCCTGCATGTGGGCGGGCGCGCGGCTCTCGGGCGCGCGGGTCCTGACCTTCCGCCACAACGATCCCGGCGACCTCGCGGCGCGGCTCGCCGAGCACCGGCCGCACCACGGGCGCGCCCTCGTGCTGACCGAGCGCGTGTTCAGCATGGACGGCGACCGGGCGCCCCTCGGCGACATCCTGGGCATCGCCGAATCCTTCGGCGCCTGGACGCTGGTGGACGACGCCCACGGCATCGGCGTGGTCGAGGACGGACCGCGGGCGCCCCTGGAGATGGGCACCCTGTCGAAGGCGCTCGGCTCGTACGGCGGCTATCTCTGCGCCTCGCGCCCGGTCATCGACCTGATGACGAGCCGCGCCCGCAGCTTCGTCTACACCACCGGCTTGCCACCGGCCTCGGCCGCCGCGGCCCTGGAGGCGCTGGCGATCCTGGAGGCGGAGCCCGAGCGCCGGGCCCGTCCCCTCGCCCTCGCCCGGCGCTTCACCGCCCGCCTGGGCCTGCCGGAGGCCGAGAGCGCGGTCGTGCCGGTCCTGGTCGGCGAGGCGCAGGCGGCGCTCGACATCTCGGCGGCGTTGGAGGCGCAGGGCTACCTCGTGGTGGCAATCCGCCCGCCGACCGTGCCGGCCGGCACCGCGCGGCTGCGGGTTGCCTTCTCGGCCGCCCACGACGAGGCCCAGGTCGACGCCCTCGCGGAGGCCGTGGCCGCCCTGATCGGTTGAGCGCGGGCGCTTCTCGGTGATCGCGCCGATTCTCATATCTGCGGGCCGAACACGCGGCTGCGGACACCGTTCGTCTCTGCGAGCGCAGCGAAGCTGGCCAGGGCAGCGCGACTTCTGAGATCGTGGCGCCACACTGGATTGCTTCGCTGCGCTCGCAAAGACGGTGAGGGCGTCGCGACAACCTGCTAAGGCGTTTCGCGCATCGAGAACCCGATCCGGCTGCCCGAGGTCGGGCGACATCATCGAGAGGACGACGCCATGGACGCCACCGCGCTGCGAGCCCTCCAGGCTCCGATCAAGGACAAGTACCGCACCGCGCCGGACGCGGCGGTCATCACCTTGAAGGCCAGGGGCACGCTGGACGACACCAAGATCGCCTGCAAGGTCGAGACGGGCCGCGCCATCGCGGAGGCCGGGCTGCATCCGGCCACGGGCGGCTCGGGCGCGGAGCTGTGCTCGGGCGACATGCTGCTGGAGGCGCTGGTCGCCTGCGCGGGCGTGACGCTCAAGGCGGTGGCGACCGCCCTGGAGATCCCGCTGCGCGCCGGCACGGTCAGCGCCGAGGGCGACCTCGATTTCCGCGGCACCCTCGGGGTCGACAAGGAGGCGCCGGTGGGCTTCCGCAACATCCGCCTGTTCTTCGAGCTCGACACCGACGCGCCGGAGGACAAGCTCGCGCAGCTCCTGAAGCTGACCGAGCGCTACTGCGTCGTGTTCCAGACCCTCAACCACAAGCCGGAACTGTCGGTCGCCGCGACGACGGCCTGACGGGGCGCACCATGGCGGGCGGCATCACCCAGGCCGAGTACTGGAACGGCGAGGTCGGGACGCGCTGGGCGCGCAATCAGGCCGTCCTCGACGCGATGTTCGTCCCGCTGACGGAGGCGCTCTTCGCTCGCGCGGGGCTCGCCCCGGGCGAGACGGTACTCGACATCGGCTGCGGCGCGGGCGCCACGACCCTGGAGGCCGCGCGCCGGGTCGGGCCCGCCGGGAGCGTGACGGGCGCCGACATCTCGGCGCCGCTCCTCGCCGTGGGGCGGGAGCGCGCCGAGGCGGAGGCCCCCGGGAGCGCGTCGCTCCGGTTCGTCGAGGCCGATGTCGAGACGGCCGATCTCGGCCGGTTCGACCACGTCGTGTCGCGGTTCGGCGTGATGTTCTTCGCGGATTCCGCCCGCGCCTTCGCCAACGTGCGCCGGATGCTTCGGCCGGGCGGCCGGATGACCTTCCTGTGCTGGCGACCCCTCGCCGAGAACCTGTGGGTCGGCGTGCCGCGTGACGCGGTGCTGCCGCTCCTGCCGGAGGTGCCGCCGCCGCCGCAGCCCGACACGCCGGGTCCGTTCCGCTTCGCCGACGCCGACCCGCTCGTCGCGCTCCTGCGCAGCACCGGGTTCGACGCCGTCACCTGCGATGCCCTCGACCGGGACATCGTCCTCGGGCAGGGCGAGACCGACGCGGCGGCGGTCGCGGCGGCCACCCACGTCGCCCTGAACCTCGGGCCGAGCTCCCATCTCGTCCGCGAGGCCGCGCCGGATCTCCGGGCGCGCGCCGAGGCAGCCGTGGCGGAGGCCCTCCGGCGGCACGCGGCGGGGGGCGCCGTGCGCCTGCGCGCCGCCTGCTGGCTCGTCCAGGCGGGATAGGTTCCGCGCCGCTGCTCGCTCTCACCGTCTTCGCGAGCGGAGCGAAGCGATCCAGCCCGCGCGACGATCCGGGGCGTCCCGCTGCCCTGGGTCACTGCGCTGCGCGCGTGATGACGAAGGGCGCGACGGCCGCCGAAGGGTCGATCAGAAACGGTATCAGAGACCCAGCGCGCCGCCGTCCGAGCGCGGGTCGTGGGTCGCCTCGATCCGCCCGTTCCGGGGATGGCGGACCAGCATGCCGGCATGGCCGAGCGAGTCGATGTAGGAGCCGCCGAGTTCCTCGATCTCGTGGCCGAGTCGGCCGAGGGCCGCGATGCAGGCCGGATCGAACCGATCCTCCACCTTCACGCTGAGGGAGGGCGCGCCCCAGGTGCGCCCGTAGAGCAGGCGCGGCGCGTCGACCGCGTCCGCCACCGACATCCCGTAATCGGCGTAGCGGGTGAAGATCTGGGCCTGGAACTGCGGCTGCCCGTCGCCGCCCATGCTGCCGTAGCTCATCACCCGCCCGTCGTCGAAGGCGGCGAGCGCCGGGATCAGCGTGTGGAACGGGCGCCGGCCCGGCTCCAGGGGATTCACGGCCTTCGGGTCGAGGGAGAACGACATGCCCCGGTTCTGCCAGCAGATGCCGGTGGCGGGCAGGACCGTGCCGGAGCCGTACTCCCAGTAGACCGACTGGATGTAGGAGACGGCGCGGCCGTCCTTGTCGATGGCGCCCATCCAGACCGTGTCGCCGTGACCGGGATCGGGCAGGGGCACCCCGGCGGCGCGGCCCATGTCGACGAGCGCGGCCTCGCGGGCGAGCCGGTCCGGGGTCAGGAAGGTGGCGGGATCGTGCCGCAGGCGGGCGAAATCGGTGACCACCCGGTCGCGGATCGCGAAGGCCCGCTTCGTCGCCTCGATCAGCCCGTGGTAATGGGCCGTGGTCTCGGGCTCGGCGATGTTGAGACGGTCGAAGATCCCGAGGATCAGGAGCGCCGCGAGCCCCTGGGTCGGCGGCGGGAAGTTGTAGAGCGTCGCGTCGCGGCGGCGGATCGACAGGGGCGCCCGCTCGACCGCCGCGAAGGATTCCAGATCCGCCCGGGTGACCGGCGCGCCGAGGCGCTCCAGGTCGGCGGCGATCTCCCGGCCGATATCGCCACGGTAGAAGTCGCCGAGGCCCGCATGGGCGAGCTGCTCCAGGGTGGCGGCGAGCAGCGGGAGGCTCCGGGTCTCGCCGGCCGGGAACGGCTTGCCATCCTTCAGGAACGTCCGCGCGAAGTTCGGGGCGTTGTGGAGCGTGTCGAGTTCCTGGGGCACGTAGCGCGCCTCCGACGGGGAGACGGGCACGCCGGCCCGCGCCTGCGCGATCGCGTCGGCCAGCAGGGTCTCCAGCGGGAGGCGGCCGCCCAGCGCCCGCGCCAGCTCCAGGGCGAGGCGCCAGCCGCCCACCGCGCCGGCGACCGTCACCATCGCGTCGGGGCCGCGGGCGGGGATCGCGTCGTAGCCCTTCTCGCGGTAGCGCGGGATCGTGGCGAGGCGCCCGGCCGGACCGCAGGCCTCGATGCCGCGCACCCGCCCGCCGCGCTCGCGCACCAGCCAGAAGCCGTCGCCGCCGATGCCGTTCATGTGCGGGTAGACCACCGCGATGGAGGCGGCCATCGCCACCATCGCCTCGATGGCGTTGCCGCCCTGCGCCAGGACGGTCTGCCCCGCCTGGGCGGCGAGGCTGTGGGGCGCGGCGACGGCGGCGGACGTGAAGACGGGGGTCTCGGGCATCGACGGTCCTGTGGTGTACCGGCCGCAGGGTTAGGCGAGCGCGCGGCTCCTGCAAAGGTCGAGCGTGCTCGACCAGCACGCCGTGCTATCCTGCGGCCCGCACTGTCGCCGACAAGCGGCCCATGGTCCGGAAGCTCATAGCCCTGTTTGCCCTGGCCCTGTCGGCCGTGCCCGCCGCGGCCCAGCAGCACGTGCCCTCGGTCTTCGAGGGCGCGGGCGCCGATCCGCGCGTCTCGGTCTCCCAGCCGGAGACCACCAGCCAAGCCTCCGGCGGCTACGTCCGCTCGGTCGAACCCTCGCTCGGCCCGCTCGGCGATCCGCTGGGGATCCGCCCGGTCCTGAAGGAGCGGGGCATCGAGTACAGCCTGACCTACATCCTCGACGTGCTCGGCAACCCGGTCGGCGGCCTGCGGCAGGGCGCGATCGTCGAGGACCGCCTCAACCTGCGCCTCAACCTTGACCTCGACAAGCTCGCGGGCTGGCAGGGCGCGACGGTCCACGCCAACACCTACTTCATCCACGGCACCGGCCTGTCGCGCTACTATGTCGGCAACCTGCTCACGACGAGTGTCATCGAGGCGCTGCCGTCGACGCGGCTCTACGTTCTCTGGCTCGACCAGAGCCTGATGGACGGAAAGCTCGGGATCCGGATCGGCCAGCAGGCCGCCGATACCGAGTTCTTCGTCAGCCAGACCGCGACCCTGTTCGTGAACTCGACCTTCGGCTGGCCGGCCATCACCGGGCTCGACCTGCCGAGCGGCGGCCCGGCCTACCCGCTCGCGGCGCCGGCGATCCGGGCCAAGTACGTGCCGGGCAACGGCTTCTCCCTGCAGGTCGGCCTCTACGACGGCGATCCGGCCGGCGCGAACCGCCCCGGTCGGGATCCGGAGGCGCAGCGCCTCGACCGGACGGGCACGAATTTCCGCCTGCGCGATCCGGCCCTGGTCATCGCCGAGGCCACCTACGCGTACAACATCGCGCCCGGCGCCCGGGGATTGCCCGGGGACATCACCCTCGGCGGCTGGCAGCATTTCGGCCGGTTCGACAGCCTGCGCTTCGACATCACCGGCGTGCCGCTGGCCGACCCGAACGCCACCGGGATCGGACGGCCGGTGCGCGGCAATGCCGGCCTCTACGCGATCTACGACCAGACCCTCTACCGGGAATCCGGCAAGGACGACGAGGGCCTGGGCTTCTTCGTGCGCGCGGCGTGGTCGCCCACGCGTTCAAGCCTGATCGACGCCTACGTGGATACCGGCCTCGCCTACAAGGGCCTGTTCGAGGGGCGCGACGACGACACGATCGGACTCAGCTTCGCCTACGCCCGCATCGGCGACGACGCCCAGCGGGCCGACCGGGACACGATCCTCTACACCGGGATGCCGATGCCGCGCCGCCGCGCCGAGGCGGTGATCGAGGCGACCTATCAGGCGGTGGTCGTGCCGGGCTTCACGGTGCAGCCCGACGCGCAGTACGTCATCCGGCCCGGTGCCGGCGTCGCAGGTCCGGACGGGCGCCGGCTGCGCAACGCGGCGGTGCTCGGCCTGCGCGCGACCGTGCAGTACTGAGCCGGCCTGCGACCGCGGCACCCGGAACGCTCCCGGGCCTCCACCTCTTTCAGCAGCATGTTGATTTTCGAGTGGGTCGTCGGCGTCCTGTTCGGCGCCGTCCTCCTGGCCGGCGTCGCGCGCCGGCTCGGTGCGCCGTATCCCGCCTTCCTGGCGCTGGGCGGCGTCGGCCTCGCCTTCGTGCCCGGCGTCCCGAACCTGCGGCTCGATCCCGAACTGGCGCTCGCCCTGTTCCTGGCCCCGGTCCTGCTCGATGCCGGGTTCGATGCCTCGGTGCGGGACCTGAAGGAGAACTGGCGCGCGGTGCTCGGGCTCGCGGTCGGGGCCGTGGCGGTGACGACCGTCGCGGTCGCGGTCGTGGCGCGGCTCGTCGTGCCGGACATGCCGCTCTCCGCCTGCATCGTGCTCGGCGCCGTGGTCGCGCCGCCCGACGCCGTGGCGGCGCTGGCGGTGCTCAAGCACGCGCCGATGCCGCACCGGCTCGCCACGATCCTGCGCGGCGAGAGCCTGCTCAACGACGCGGCCTCGCTGCTGATCTACAGGCTCGGCGTGACGGCCGCGATGGCCGGCACCTTCCACCCGGCGGAGGTGGCGCCGGCCTTCCTCCTGGGTGTGGTCGCGAGCCTCGTCGTCGGCCCCTGCCTCGGCCTGCTGTTCGTGGCCGTGACCCGGCGCGTGACCGATCCGGCGAGCGCGATCGTGCTCCAGTTCGTCGCCGCCTTCGGGATCTGGCTCGCCGCGGAGCGGCTGGAGCTGTCGGGGGTCCTGACCATCGTGACCTTCGCGGTGACGGTCGCCCGCCGGGCACCCGGCGTCACCGCGCCCCGCGCCCGGGTGATCTCCTACGCGGTCTGGGACACGGCGGTGTTCGTGCTCAACGTCCTGGCCTTCGTGCTGATCGGCATCCAGATCGACCCGATCCGGGATCGGTTGAGCGGCGCGGACGCGTGGCAGGCGCTGATCCTCGCGGGCGCGACCTTCGCCACCGTGGTCCTGACCCGCCTCGCCTGGGTGATGCCGACCACAGGGATCCGCGGGTTCGGCCTCCGGCAGGCCGGCGCCCCGGCGCGGCTGGGCCCGGGGATCGCCCTGTCGTGGGCTGGCATGCGCGGGATCGTCACCGTGGCGGCCGCCCTGGCGCTGCCTGCCGAGTTCCCGCACCGGGATCTCGTGGTGGTGACCGCCTTCGTCACGGTGCTCGGCACCCTGATTATCCAGGGCCTGACCCTGCGGCCGCTGCTCGCCCGTCTGCGGCTGGAGGACGATGATCCGGTGGGCCGGGAGACCGGTCGGGCCCGCGCGGCGGCCTACGAGGCCGCCCTTGAGAGCCTCGCCGACGCCGAGAACGAGCCGGCGACCGACGCCCTGCGCGCCGAGTTCCGCGCGGCCCTCGCGGAGGCCGAGGCGCACGACGAGGGCTTGGCGCCGGAGAGCCTGCCGGCGGATGCCGCGCGGCGGCGCGCCGTCGAGGCCGCCCGCGACGCGGTGCTCGCCCTGCGCCGCCAGGGGCGGATCGGCGACGACGCCTACTACCTGCTGGAGGAGGAATTCGATTGGGCCGAGCTCAGCGCGACCCCGCGCGCGGAGACCTGAGCGCGCCCCGTCAGACGCCCTTGCGCGCCGCGATCCGGGCCTCGATCGCGTCCCAGACCGCGACCGACAGGTCGGGGCCCCCGAGTCGCTGGATCGCCCGGATGCCGGTGGGGGAGGTGACGTTGATCTCGGTGAGGTGCCCGTCGATCACGTCGATGCCCACCAGGATCAGGCCCCGCCGCGCCAGTTCCGGGCCGATCGTGGCGCAGATCTCGCGCTCGCGGTCGGTGAGCTCGGAGGCGGAGGCGGCGCCACCGCGGACCATGTTGGAGCGGATGTCGTTCGCGGCCGGGACGCGGTTGACCGCCCCCATCGGGACGCCGTCGACCAGGATGATGCGCTTGTCGCCCTCGGTGACCCGGTCGAGGTAGCGCTGCACGACCCAGGCCTCCCGGAAGGTCGTGGCGAACAGGTCGAACATCGAGCCGAAATTCGGGTCCTTCTCGGTGACCTTGAACACGGCCGCGCCGCCGTGCCCGTGCAGCGGCTTCATCGCCACGGTCCCGTGCTCCAGCCGGAAGGCCTCGATCTCCGCCTTGTCGCGGCTGATCAGCGTCGGCGGCATCAGCTCGGGGAAGTCGAGGACGAACAGCTTCTCGGGCGCGTTGCGCACCTCGAAGGGATCGTTGACCACAAGGGTCTCCGGATGGATCCGCTCGAGCATGTGGGTGGCCGTGATGTAGGCCATGTCGAAGGGCGGGTCCTGGCGCATCAGCACCACGTCCGCCTCGGCGAGGTCGATCCGCTCCGGCGGCGCCAGGGTGAAGTGCGCGCCCTCGACGTCCTGCACTCTCAGCCGCTCGACGCGGGCCGTCACGCGCCGGCCCTGCATCGAGAGCCGGTCGGGCGTGTAGTAGACGAGCGCGTGCCCCCGCCGCTGGGCCTCCAGCAGCAGGGCGAAGGTGGTGTCACCCGCGATCCGGATATTCTGGATCGGGTCCATCTGGACCGCGACGGTCAGGCTCATACCAAACGCCTCTCGCCAACGGCGGGCAACTCGACCGGGTCCCGTCTCAATCGTCGGACAGGGACTTGCTGCCCGTGCGCTTGTCGTAGTCGCCGATCGCCGCCCGGCATTCCGGGGACAGGCGCTTGCGGTTGCGCATCATGCAGCGATCCGCGTCCTGGCTGTTCGGATCGACGCCCGCGCAGAGGCGGAAATAGTCGTTCGCGCAGCCGAGCTGCAGGCCCTGATCCTCCCGCTGGGCGTAGGCGGGGCCGGCGGTCAGCGCGAACAGCGCCAGCGCCGCAGTAGCCAAGCCGCGGCGGCGGAAGGCGCGCAGGGATCGTTCCGGAACCAGTCGCATTCAGCGGTGTCCTCAATCTCGATCGGGCGGAGAGCCGACACGGCGGTCCCGCCATCGCCCGTGCCCGGCATATCGGTCGGGCCGGGCGGTAGGCAAGCGCCGAGGGTCCCGACGGGTTCCGCGCGGCAACGTCGCGGCCACGCTTCGCCGCGGTGTGGCGCGCGGGTCGCACAGCGCCGCCGCCCGGCGGGCCGTCCGCACATAAGAAGGCCCCGTCCGGATCGGACAGGGCCTCAAGTCGAAGGGAGGAAACGCCCGCCATGGGCGCGAACACCCACGCAATTCACGCGCCAACTCCTGCCAGCACCGAGATTCCCGGCGGGGGCCCGGAAAGACTCCGTTAACCACGTCGTGCTGGATTGTTTCGGTAGCCCTTGCCGACGCCCTCCGAAGGGCCCGGGCCAGATGCTCGGACCGCCGACAGGAGCCGGAGACCATGACCGTCATCAAGCCGCTGGAGACCGGCGAAGCCCGTTCGTCGAAGCCCGTCGCCGATCCGGCGCGCAGAGCTGCGCAGGCCCCGTCCGCCACCCTGATCCCGTTCCCGGGCGCGGAGGTGCGGCGGACCTGCCGGATCCCGCGCTCCGGCGAGCGGCGCGGCGAGATCCTCCTGTTCCTCGGCGTGCGCTACGAGCGCCTCGCGTCCTGAGGACGTCCCCGCGCATGTCCCCCCGGCCGCGCGACACCACCGACGGTTCTCCCATGTCAGCCCCGGATCGCCGGCAGCCCGACCGCGCGCGCACCGCGCTGCGCCTCGCCCCCGCCGGCGCCGCGCTCGCCCTGCTCGCGGCCTGCACCCAGAGCGGCGATTTCGGCCGGCCGCGCACGGGGGTCTGGAACGGGCTCATCGACACGACGGGCAGCTTCAGCACCCGGGATCGCGGGCGCGTCCTGCTCGATTCCGGCCTCACCGACGACGAACTGACCCTGCGCGACCGCGCGTGGCGGTTCGTCGCGCCGGCCAGCAACTTCACGGCCTTCCAGGACACGGTGTTCGGCCTCGCCAGCGCCCACGCGCTCCCGCCGACGTGGCGCTACGAGGAAGTCGGCGCCTATTACGAGGCCCTGACGGAGGAGCCGTCCCGCTCCCCAGTCTCCCGCTACCGGAAGCTCAGCGACGACGTGACCGCCGACGCGCGGCTGATCCCGCTCTTCGTAGCGCTGGCCGCCCGCGTCATCGACGCGGATGCCGCTCGCCTGCGCAGCCTGCCCTTCGCCAAGACCCTCGACGACGCCGCCGTGCGGGATGCCGTCCAGCGGGTCGCCGAGAACCGCTGCCTGATCGCCTGGGTGCGCTTCGAGGCCGGCCTGCGGCTCGCCCGCTACCGGTTCGCGCTGGAGCACCTGTTCGCGGCCGCGCCGGTGCCGGAATCGGTCTCGGCCGAGCGGTCCATCCTGATGCTGGCCGCGCGCCGCAACCTGCTCGACCCGCTCCTGCCGCCGGACGCCGCGGCCCGGTGCGGCCTCGGGCCGCTTCCGCTGCCGCCCCCACCGGTCGCGCAGGCGGAACCGCTGGTGGTCAAATACTGAGCGCTCGAGGCCGCCCGAGGATGAGGGTCGTGCCGCGCGGATGGCCGGAGGCCGGACTCCGCCGGCCCTAGTACTTCAGTCCGGTGTCGCAGAGGACGGTCACGGCGGTCGCGTCGCTGGGGAGGCGCCCGGACGACAGCAGCGCGACCGTCGCCGCGACGTTGGCCGCCGCCGAGTAGCCGACGTGCAGGCCCTCCCGCGTCGCCAGGGCCCGCCGCCACTCCTCGGTCGCCGCGTCGGTCACCGGGATGGACAGGTCCATCAGGCCGGCCGTCCAGTGCGGCGGGACGCTGCCATAGCCGGTGCCCTGGATCAGGTGCCGGTGCTTCGTGACCGGCAATCCGCCGAGGGGCTGACAGCCCGCCGGCTCGACCGCGGCGCAGATCAGGGACGGGTTGCGCGCGCGCAGGGCCGCGGCCACGCCGAGGAAGGTCGCGCCCGTGCCCACGGCCGCCACCCAGGCATCGACCCGGCCGGACGATTGCGCCCAGATCTCCGGTCCGGTCGTGTCGCGATGCGCGCGCACGCCCTCCGGCGCATGGAACTGGTCGATGTAGAAGCCGCCCCGCTCGGTCGCGACGCGCTCCGCCGCATCCGCGGCCGCCCGCACGTCGGCGCCGGTGACCTGCCCCGGGACGCCGTCCACCTGCGGCACCCGCACGACCTCGGCACCGAGCGCCTCGAGCATCCGCACGCGCTGGAGACTGTTCCCGGCCGACATCGTGACCACGAGCGGGTGCCCCAGGGCCGCGCAGGCCACCGCGAGGCCGGCCCCCATGTTGCCGCTGGTCATCTCCACCACGGGCGCCCCCGCGGCGAGGCGGCCGTCCGCGCGCGCGGACAGCAGGATGGCGCGGGCGGCGCGGTCCTTGACGCTGCCGCCGGGCTGCATGAACTCGGCCTTCGCGAGGATGCGGCCCGGACCGGGATGGACGCGGTCGAGGGCGACGCGCGGCGTGTTACCGATCAGATCGAGGGCGGATCGCGTGATCCCGGCGGCCGAGGACGGCATCGTCGCGGCGGCTGCAGTCATCGCGTCGGCGGGGCCGGCGCCGTCATCCGGGAGAACGCGGGGCCGCGGGGGCTCGGCACCGGTCGACCGGCGCCGCGGACCCGTGCGGCGTCCTCGCTCAGCGTCCCGCTCCCTTGCCCGACGCATCCTTGCCCGACGCGTCCTTGCCGGGCGTGTCCTTGCCGGGCGTGTCCTTGCCCGCGGACGCATCGTCCGTCGGCGTGTCGGTGGTGCAGGAGACGGCCTGGACGGCGGCGTTGGCGGCGGGCCTCTGGCTCGGGAGACCGGCGATCACCCGCACCACCACGAAGCCGCGCGCGTCGGGCGCGACGATGCGCACGTCGCGGCTCGGATCGTTCTCATCGTCGTCGGCCAGCGCCTCGTCGTACTGCGCCCGGGTCAGGATCACGAGATCCAGAGCCCCGCGGACCGCGGCCTGATCGGTCACCGCGTAGAACGCCCCGCGGCGGGCATGCGCGGCGAGCGAGAGCGACAGCGGACCAGTGCGGGCCGAGACGCGCATGGGCCCGTCCGCGAGGTTGTAGGCGCAGACGCCCACGGCGACCGCCGGATCCGGGATCGGCAGCCACGCCTCGGGCGGGGAGGGGTCGTCGCCGGTCGCGACCGCGTAGATCGATTGCGGATGGTCCAAGTTCTCGCTGGTGCGGGCGCGCGAGACCGCGTCGGCCTCCGACAGGGCGGGGATCGCCAGGACCGCCGCGATGTGGACGATCCCGGCGAGCACGAGGCCGATCAGCGTGGCGTAGACGAAGCGCAGGCTCACGGGGCGCACCCCACGCGGGTGATGGCCGGCACGGCACTTCGGTCGAGGGACCCGACGCTGGCGGCGACCGGCGTATCGTACAGGCGCAGGGCGAGGCGGACCGGCCCGCTCGCCCGCGGGCTCGGGAGCCAGTTGCCCGGCTGGACATCCGGCGCGAGCGTGATCGTGAAGCGCCCGTCGGCCGTGCGCAGCACTTCCGTGGAGGTGAAGCCCTCGCGCAGCGGCGCGCGGCCGGGTTCGCGCGCGCCGCGCCCGGCGACCGTGACGGTCCAGGCGCGGGCGGGCGGCGTCGCGCCGCCGATCCGGTACGTGCAGGTCGCGTCGAGCGCCTGACCGGAATCATCGACCGCCGCGGTCAGAAGCAGGCCCTCACCGACCGCCAGGGGGATCTCGCCGCGGCGCGCGTTGACGGCGCGGGTGTAGGGATCGGCATTCGCCGCGCCGGCCCGCGGCCACGCGGTCCAGGCTCCGACCTGCACGCCGCCGAACGGGTAGCCGCCGCTCGTGGCCCAGTCGGCGCTGGCGAGTCCCAGGACGGCGCCCAGCGCCAGGGTGTAGGCGGCGAGGCCGGCGATCGAGCTCTTGCGCCAGAGGCGCAGGACGAAGCGCGCAGCGCCGTTGCGTGGGGCGCCGGCGAACACGGAGGTCCGACCGAGCGCCTCGGGGATCGTGAGCTTCATGCGCTCACCGCACCTCGGTGAAGCCGCCGACCGGGCGGGCGCCCTCGGCGACCTCGCGCAGCTGACCCGACGGCGGCGCCGCCGCCCGGTCGCCGGGCTTCCGGCCGGTCCTCGGCGCGCTTCCGGCGCCGGCAGGCGCGTCCGCGGCCGAGCCGGGCGCGCGCTCGACGGTGCGGAACAGGCCGTTCAGGCCGCTGATCACCTCGAAGGAGCGGCGCGAGAGCTTGCCGTAGGCGCTGGCATTGGGATCGGTCGGCGCGGTCGGGCCGCCGGAGGCCTGCTGCTGGGCGGCGCGCGGGCTCTCCTTCAGGCCGGGCAGGCCCTTGATCTCGATGCCCTGGTGGGCCGGCTCCATGACGTCGTGCCAGAGCTGGGCCGGGAGGGAGCCGCCGGTGAGCTTGTTGGTCGAGGTGTGGTCGTCGTTGCCGAACCAGACGGCGCCGACGTAATTGCCGGTGTAGCCGACGAACCACGCGTCCCGGTAGGCGTTCGTCGTGCCGGACTTGCCCGCCACCTTCACGCCCTCGAGCTGGGCCCGCTTGCCGGTGCCCTCCTCGACCACCTTGTTGAGCATGAAGTTCATGTCCGCCACGACCTGGGGCGAGAGAACCCGCTCGGGCGCCTCGTCGGCGTGGCGGTAGATCACCTCGCCGGACGAGTTCTTCACCTCGATGGCCGCGTAGGGCTTGGCGCGGAAGCCGCCGTTGGCGAACACCGCGTAGCCCGCCGCCTGGTCGATGACCGTCACCTCGTCCGAGCCGATCGGCATCGAGACCGTGTCGATCAGGTTCGAGGTGATGCCCATCTTGTGGGCGAGTTCCGTGATCTTCGCGCGGCCCGCCTTGGCGGCCTTGGCCTCATGGCTGATGCCCATCGCCTTGCCGAGGGCGATGGAGATCTTGATCGGGATCGTGTTGATCGACTTCGCCACCGCGAGCCACATCGGAACCCGGCCGGCATAGGAGCGGCCGTAATTCTGCGGGCACCAGTTGCCGATGCAGACGGGGCTGTCGACCACCGTCGTGTCGGGCTTGAACAGCCCGGAGGCGAGCGCGGCCGAGTAGACGTAGGGCTTGAACGAGGAGCCGGGCTGGCGCAGCGCGTCGGTGGCGCGGTTGAACTGGCTCTCGCCGTAATCCGCGCCGCCCACCATGGCGCGCAGCGCCCCGTCGGGATCGAGGATCACCATGGCGGCCTCGTCCACGTCGTAGGCGTCGCCGGATTTGCGCAGGATGTCGGCCACCGCCTCGTCGGCCCGCTTCTGGATCGCGAGGTCCAGCGGCGTCTTCACGGTCAGCACGCGGTCGTTGCGCAGCTTGCCCGCGTCGGCCATCGCCTTGATCTCGCCGAAGGCCCAGTCGAGGTAGTAGTCGGCGGTGATGTCGCGGGTGCGGGTCACCGGCGTCGCCGGGTTTCGGAGCGCCGTCTGGATCTGGCCCTCGGTGACGAAGCCCGCCTCCACCATGTTGTGCAGCACGTCCGCCGCCCGGGCGCGGGCCGCCGGCAGGTTGACGTGCGGGGCGTACTTGGTCGGCGCCTTGAACAGGCCCGCCAGCATGGCGGCCTCCGCGAGGCTGATGTCCTTGAGCGGCTTGCCGAAATAGTAGTCCGCCGCCGCCACCGCGCCGAAGGTGCCGCCGCCCATGTAGGCGCGGTCGAGGTAGAGCTTCAGGATCTCGTTCTTGGTGAGATGGCTCTCGAGCCACAGGGCCAGGAAGGCCTCGTTGACCTTCCGCTCCAGCGAGCGCTCGTTCGTCAGGAACAGGTTCTTGGCGAGCTGCTGGGTGATCGAGGACCCGCCCTGCGTCCCGCTGCCGCCGCGGGAATTGTTCACCAGCGCCCGCAGCGTGCCGATCGGGTCGATGCCCCAGTGCTCGTAGAAGCGCCGGTCCTCGGTGGAGACCAGCGCCTTGATCATGATGTCGGGAAAGTCGTCGAGCTTCAGCGAGTCGTCGTGCTTGATCCCGCGCCGCCCGACCTCGGTGCCGTAGCGGTCGAGGAAGGTGACGGCCAGATCCTGCTGCTTCAGCCAGTTCTCGCTGGTGAGCTGGAAGGCGGGCTGCGCCAGCGCGAGCATCAGGATGGCGCCGCCGGTCCCGATCGTCACTCCCTCGCTCGTCAGGTCGAGGGCGACGCGCTTCCAGCCGCGCACCGCGAAGCGGCTCATGACGCGCTGGAAGCGCTCGTAGGCCTGACCCGTGGACTGGCCGCCGTCGTACAGGCTCGCGTTGACCCAGGCGTCGAAGGCGAGGGCGGCGCGTTCGAGGCGGACCTTGATCTCGGTGAACGTCGGCAGGCGCACGATGTCGAACCCGGCTTGTCGAGCGCCTCTGCGGCGGAACCTGGCGGCGGATGGTCGGGCGCCCGCGCCGCGGACACGAACCCTGCCGGCGCCACCGCACGGCATCCGACGTCCATAGCAGGATCCGGAACCGGCGGCGAGGCTCTGCGCAGTCTCGTGATTCGCCGCGGACGAGCTTGGCCGTAACGCACGACGGGGCGATCCGGTCGCATGGCAATCGCAGGGCGGCCGTCGGCGACACTCGGCTGCCACGCTTGCAGCGGTGCTGCGCCTCGGGCAGAGAGGCGGCTTCCCATCCGAGAGACTTTCCCGATGCCCAAGCCCGAGGCGCCGCGCCGCGGGGCGGTCGAGCCGTTCTGGCGGACCAAGACGCTCGAAGCCATGACCCCGTCCGAGTGGGAGAGCCTGTGCGACGGCTGCGGCCGGTGCTGCCTGATGAAGCTCGAGGACGAGGATACCGGCGAGGTCCATCACACCGATATCGGGTGCACCCTGCTCGACGGCCTCACCTGCCGGTGCCGCGACTACGCGCGGCGGCAGAAGCGGGTGCCCGACTGCGTGCGCCTGACGCCGGAGGCGGTGCGGTCGATCGCCTGGCTGCCGCCGACCTGCGCGTACCGGCTCGTGCGCGACGGGCAGCCGCTCTACCCGTGGCACCCCCTGGTCTCCGGCCGGGCCGCGAGCGTGCACGAGGCGGGCATCTCGGTCCGCGGCCGGCTCGCCGGCAACGAGGAGGAATTCTCGGAGGACGAGTTGCCGGACCGGATCGTGGCTTGGCCGGGCCTCGATCCCGGCGCGGTGTGAAGCGACCGCACCGGACGTCCCCTCGAGCGATCGGCCGAGTTCGCGAGCCTCGGTCGGTACGCCCTAGCCGGCCCCGGCGTGCCGGCCGAGCAGCCGGCCTCCGGCCAATCCGTTCGCCGCGATCACGAGGGCGACCGCCGCCGCGTGGAACAGCAGGTCCGTGGCGGTGGCGTCGTGCGGGTGGACCGGCATCAGCAGCGCCGCCGCCGCCGCCGCCACCGCCAGCCCCCCGAGGGCGGCCGTGAGGTTCGGCCGCAGCGGGCAGGCGCGCCGCAGCATCACGACGATCAGCAGGGACAGCGGCACCGAGACGCAGATCAGGAAGCTGAAGCAGCCCGTGATCGCGTGCTCGCCGGGCAGGTCGGCCCCCGGCGCGATCCAGTCGCGCAGGCAGCCCAGGCCGCTCGCCCCGACCCAGAGGGCGAGGGGCGGCAGCGGCAGCAGCGCCCAGCGGCCGGACCGTCCCGGCACGCTGGTGGCGAAGGCCGCGTAGGCGGCCGTGATCGCCGTCAGTACGGCGCCCACCGCCGCGAGGGCCAGATCCGGCACATGCATGCGCAGCATGAAGCCGCCGGTCCCGACCCAGGCGGCGAGGACCACGCCGATCAGAAGCGTCACGCCGAGCCAGAGGGCCGCGCGGGCCTCCGGGGCCGGCAGCGGCCGCACGGGTTCGAGCCCGACCGCGAGTTCCTCGACCAGCCGCTCGTGGCGGGACAGGTCGCCGCCGGCCCAGTTGCTCCCCTCTCCGGGCATCACTCCCGCTCCTGCGTCAGGCTGGCCCGGAGCGCCTTCAGCGCCCGGTGCAGGTTCACCTTGAGGGCCCCCTTGCTGCGGCCGGTGAGGGCGGCGGTCTCGTCGAGCGACAGCTCGCGCAGGCCCAGGTGCTCGACCGCCTGCCGCTGGCCGTCGGGCAGGGCCGCCACCGCCCTGGCCAGGGCGGCGGCCCGGTCCCGCGCCTCCAGCCCGTGGCCGGGGGCCGGCCCCGGATCGACCTCCGCCTCGTAGGCCAGCGGGTCGTTGACCTCCCGCGGGCGCCGCCCGGCGCGGCGCAGCCGGTCGATCGCCCGCCGCTGGGTGATGGCGCGCAGCCAGGGCAGGAACGGCCGGGCCGGATCGTAGCTCGCCCGAGCCCGGTGGACGGTCATCAGCGCGTCCTGCACGACGTCGTCCACCGCCTCGCCGCGCACGCCCTGCGCCCGCGCGATCGCCGAGACCACGGGCAGACAGGCCTTCAGCAGCGCGCGATAGGCGGCCGCGTCGCCGCCCTGGGCCGCCGCCATCAGGGTCGCCAGTTCCTGTTCGAGCGCCATCCGGGCTCCGCCGTCGTTCCGTCCCCCGGCACGCGGCGTGTCTACCCCACGGTCCGATCCCGACGCCAGCACCCAGCCGCGCGCGGGCATCCCGCCCGGGACGGCGAAGATCATCGCACGGCCTCCCGGACCGTCGCGGCGTGCGACGTTGCGGGAGACGCGGCGAGGCGCGCGGCGCCCAGGATCCGCCCGTCCTCGGACTGGAGCAGCAGGGCCGCCGTCTCGCCCTCGGGACGCGCCGACGCGAAGGTCGCGGCGGAGCCGGACCAGCGCCCGAGGTCGCGCACCGACCGGACGATGTTGGCCTGCTCGATGGTGCGCCCGGCATTCTCGCCGCGCAGCACGCGGGTGGTGTGGCTCGGATCGTACCCGATCAGGAGGACGCGGCCCGCGGCGCCGCCGGCCCCGGCACCGATCTGCGCGACGACCTGCTCGCCGTCGCGGGCCAGCGTCACGGGAATGCCGGGCCCGGCCTGCCGGGCGCGCGCGATCGCGGCGCGCAGGCCGGCCTCGTCGGAGCCGACCAGCCCGACCTGCCCGTCGATCACCGCCTGCGGCGTGTAGGTGGGTCCGCCGAGACGGGCCGCGTAGGCCTCCTGGCGGGCGGCGGCGGCCGGCAGGGCGTAGCGATCGCGCCAGTCGAGATGGTTCCAGTAGGTGACGTGGAACGCGAGCGGCAGGACATCGCCCTGCGCCCCCGCCGGCTCGCGGGCGAGGCGGCCGATCAGCGCCTCCGCGGGCGGGCAGGAGGAGCAGCTCTGCGAGGTGAACAGCTCGACGACGACGGGGCGCTCCGCCGCGTCGGCCGGGTAGAGGCTGCCGCACAGCAGGGCGGCGGCGATCAAGAGGGCAGGGCGCATGGCCGGAACTCCCGCACGCCGGCGGTTCGGACCCGGCGTACCGGCTCCTTCGGCGGCGGCGCGGCGGCGGTTACACCGGCGGCGCGAGCTCGAAGGCGTCGACGTCGCGCAGCAGGGCGACGAAGGCCCGGGCGCCGTGGTCGAGCGCCGCGCGGCCCGCCTCGGCCGTGCCGAGCCGCGCGTCGCCCATGGCGCCCGAAGCCTGGAGATCGCCGGCCTTCCACGCGAAGGCGGCGGGGCGGCCGGCGCGCAGGTGGGTGAAGTCGCGGATCATCGACAGCGTGCGCGGCGGGAAATCCGCGACCCGGTCCGTCCGGACGAGGTCCGGCCGCAGGGCCAGCATCAGCGCCGTCTCGATGCCGCCGGCGTGGATGCCGTGGGCGATCTCGTCCGCCGGGAACAGACCCTCGGGATAGCCGAGCCGCGCCCAGGATGTCGTGACCGCGACCATGCCGAACCGGGCGCGCAGCTCACCCGCCACGAGATCGATGAGCGCGCTGTTGCCGCCGTGGCTCGTGACGATCACCAGCTTGCGGCAGCCGGCGCGGTGGACGGCCGCGCCGATGCCCGTCCAGGCGGACAGCGCCGTTCCGGTCTCCAGGGAGAGCGTGCCGGGAAACGCGTCGTGCTCGTCGGACTTGCCCACCGGCTGGACCGGCAGCAGCAGCACGTCGAGATCCGCCGGCACGCCGTCGCGCACCCGGGCGAGGTAGCCCTCGGCGATCACGGTGTCGGTCGCGAGGGGGAGGTGGGGACCGTGCTGCTCGACGGCGGCCACCGGCAGGACGGCGATCGCGCGACCTATGTCCCGTTGGGTGAAGTCTTCGGTGGTCAGCTCGGACCAGAACTGCGCCGTCATCTCTGCCGCGGCCTCCGCCCGCCCCGCATGCGGCGGGTCCGGAAGGCGATCTAGCCGGCAGGCCGGCGCCGAGTCGACCGTCGCGCCGGCGATCCTTCCTCAGGCAACCGGTCCCGCGCCGGCCCGGATCGCGTCAGGCGAACAGCGCGTCGATGTCGTCCTGGGAAGGCGTGGCGTCCACGGCCTGCGGGCCGTTCAGCATGAGGTCCTCGGCCCGGGTCCGCCGGGCACGCTCGGCGGGATCCATGGAGGCCGCGTCGCGGGCCTTCACGGCGCCGACGAAGCGGGCGAGGCGCTGCTCGAACAGGCGCAGCGATTCGACCACCTTGGCGATCCGCTGGCCGGTGATGTCCTGGAACGCGCAGGCCTCGAAGATCGTGTTGATGCGCTCCTCGACCGCGTCGCGGTAGCCCGGCCCGTCGGGCAGGCCGAGCATCGCCTCGGCGGCCTCCATGATGGTGTTGGTGGCGCCGGCGGTCGCCTCCACGACGCTGCCGAGCTCCTCGTGCGCCATGGGGATCCGGTCGCGACTCATCTCGTTCGCGCGCAGCGCCCCGATCTCCTCGCGGAGATGGGCGATGTAATCCGCGATCTCGATCAGCTCGGAGATCACGGTCTGCGGCTCGCGAAGCCGCAGATCGGTCTGCCGTGCGGCGGCTGACGACATGCTCTCCTCCTCGGATCTGTGGCCGTCCTCGCCGGCCGCGCCACGACTCGGCGTCCGGCGGCGCGGGAGCGATCCGTCCGGACGCGCGGTGGTCGAAGACGGGAGGCCGGTCAGCTGCCGCAGACCGCCTCGATCTTCGACTTCAGCGTGGCCGCGTTGAAGGGCTTGACGATGTAGTTGTTCACGCCGGCCTTCTTGGCCGCGATCACGTTCTCGGTCTTCGATTCGGCCGTCACCATGATGAACGGCGTCGTCCGAAGATTTTCGTCGGCGCGCACGTGACGCAGCAGCTCGTAGCCGGTCATCGGCTCCATGTTCCAGTCGGAGATAACCAGCCCGTACTTGCGACCTTTCAGTCGTGCGAGCGCCTCGGTCCCGTCGGAAGCGTCGTCGACCTCCTCGAAGCCGAGCTGCTTCAGTAGATTGCGAATAATGCGGACCATCGTCTGGTAATCGTCGACAACGAGGATCGGCATGCTCAGGTCGAGAGCCATCGAACAACTGCTCCGTATTGCCCGGCGGGAAGCCGCGGCGGCTCCCGGATAGATTAACGCTTCGCTAACGCTGCAATTTAGCTGCGCTGCACAGCATTTCAAATAGGGCATGCGCATTGCGAAGCCGTTAATCGGCGCGGGCGGCGCATGGCCGCCCGCGCGGCGTCGCCTCGCTTGACCCTCCGGGCGCCTTTCGGCAGGGTCCGGCCGCGTCGGGCCCCTCGCGGACATGTCAGGCGACCCTATCCGACCCTTCCGAGCACTCGACCCGAACCGATGGCCACAGGCGACGACACGGCCGCGCGACCCTTCACGATCTGCCGCGCCGACGCCCCCGTCCCGCCGGCCCTGGCCGGGGCCGTGGCGGCGATCGGCAACTTCGACGGCGTCCATCTCGGGCACCGGATGCTCGTCGACAGCGTGCGCGCCGCCGCCCGCGCGGCCGGCCGGCCGTCCGCGATCCTGACCTTCGAGCCGCACCCGCGGGCCTACTTCACGCCGGACGCGCCGATGTTCCGGCTGACCGGCCTCGCCGCCAAGGAGATCGTGTTCGCGCATCTCGGCCTCGACGGGCTGATCGTGCGCCGCTTCGACGGGGCTCTGGCGGAGACCGGCGCCCGCGCCTTCGTGCTCGACTTCCTGAAGCGGTCGCTGGGCCTGTCCGGCGTGGTCGTCGGACACGATTTCCACTTCGGCCGCGGCCGCGAGGGCACGCCCGCGATCCTGGCCGACCTCTGCCGGGAGGCGGGGATGAGCTGCCGCATCGTGGCGCCGGTCGCCCTCGGCGGCGAGACCGAGCCGGTCTCCTCCAGCGCGATCCGCGCGGCCCTCGCGGCCGGCGACGTCGCCCGCGCCAACGCGCTGCTCGGCTACCGCTGGTTCGTCCTCGGCGCGGTCCGCCACGGCGACAAGCGCGGCCGCCAGCTGGGTTTCCCCACCGCCAACGTGATGCTGCCCGATTGCGGGCTCGCGCACGGCATCTACGCGGTGCGGGTCCGCCTGGCCTCGGGCGCGTTCCGCGACGGCGTGGCGAGCTACGGCCGCCGCCCGACCTTCGACGACGGCGCACCGTTGCTGGAGACCTACCTGTTCGACTTCTCCGGCGATCTCTACGGGCAGGACATCGCCGTGGAGTTCGTCGGGTACATCCGCGGCGAGGAGCGGTTCGCCAGCGCCGAGGCGCTGGTCGAGCGGATGCATGTCGACGCGGCCGCGGCCCGGACCATGCTGGCGCGGGATGAGACCCCGTCGATGCTGACCTGAGCCCCGCGGGCATCGCGGCGCGCGCGGATCGTGTAGAAGGCACCATCGAGCAGGAGGCGGACGTGCTGGGTCGTTACGAGCGCGCGAACAACGGCGAGGCGGTCGTCGAGTACGGCGACGGCACCATGCGGGTGGTCAAGCCCGGCAGCTTCGTGCGCTGCGCGGTGACCGGCGAGCCGATCCCGCTGGACGCCCTGCGCTACTGGAGCGCCGCCCGCCAGGAGGCCTACGTCTCCCCCGAGGCGATCCTCAGGCGGCTCAAGGAAACCGGCCGCCCCTGACGGTCACGGCGCGCCGAGCGCGCCGCGGATCTGCCGGCGCAGGGCGGCCGCGTCGTCGAGCGCGAGGCGGACGCGCAGCACCCGCACGCCTGCCGCGAAAGCCGGCGGCAGGCGTACCGCGTCCTTCTCGGTGGTGACGAGCGCGGCGTCGAGGCGCCGGGCCGCCTCGGAAAGCGCCGCCAGCTCGCGCGCCCGGTAAGGATGATGGTCGGGGTAGGGGCGCGTCCCGACGATCACCGCCCCCGCCTCGGCCAGGGTCGCGAAGAACTTCTCCGGGCGGCCGATCCCCGCGAAGGCGAGGCAACGGCGGCCGGCCAGATCGTCCGTCTCCGGGACGAGGCGCGCCCTGTGGACCGGCAGGCCGCGCCGCGCGGCCGCCCGGGCGACCGCGGCGCCCCCGGCCCCGTCGCCGATCACGATCAGGCCGCCGACATGCGGCCATTGCCGGGCGAGCGGCGCGCGCAGCGGCCCCGCCGGGAACGGCAAGCCGTTGCCGAGACCGGCGGGACCGTCGACCACCGCGAGGCTGAGGTCCTTCGCGAGGCTCGGGTTCTGCAAGCCGTCATCCATCACGACGACGTCGGCGCCGAGGCTCCGGCACAGGGCGGCCCCGGCCGGGCGGTCGCGGGCGACGATCGCGGGCGCGAGGCGGGCGAGGAGCAGCGGCTCGTCGCCGACATCGGCGGCGGCGTGGTGCGCGGGATCGACCCGCACCGGACCCGCGAGCCGGCCGCCGTAGCCGCGCGACAGGAAGGCCGGCGCGGCGCCGAGTTCGGCGACGAGGCCCGCGACCGCCAGGGCGGCCGGCGTCTTGCCGGCACCGCCGAGGGTGAAGTTGCCCAGGCACAGGACCGGACAGCCGGCCCGCGCGCCGGGGCGATCCATCCGCCGCGCCACGAGCGCCCCGTAGGCCGCGCCGACCGGCGCCAGGACGCGCGCGGCCGGATGATCCGGCCCCGCGGCCCAGAAGGCCGGCGGTCGCATCAGGCCCGCGCGAGCGGGCGCGCGGGGCTGCCGCGATCGAGGCGCTGGAGCTTCATCTGCGCCACGAACGGGTCGAGGACCGCGAGCGTGCGCGCCACCGCCCCCTCGAACGGCTCCAGGGCACGCTGCCCGGCGCGGGCCATGTCGGCGAGGCGCTCCCGGTCGCCGAGGAGCTCGGCGGCGACCGCCGCCAGCTCGACGCCGTCGCGCACCGGCATGGCGCCGCCGGCGCGGTCGAGGGCGTGGTAGATCACGCCGAAATTCTCGGTGTGCGGCCCGTGAAGCACCGCCGAGTCGAGCCGCAGTGGCTCGATCGGGTTCTGGCCGCCCCGCGGAACCAGGGAGCCGCCGAGGAACACCAGGGGGCTGAGGCGGTAGAACAAGCCCAGCTCGCCGATCGTGTCGGCGACGTAGACCTCGGTCGAGGGATGGGGCCGCCCGCCGGTGGACCGCAGCGCGCTGCGCAGGCCGACGGCGTTCGCGCAGGCGACGGCCTCGCCCCCCCGGGCCGGGTGACGCGGGGCGATGATGGTCAGGAGCTGGGGGAACTGCGCCTTGAGCATCGCGTGCGCGTAGGCGACCATGGCCTCCTCGCCGGAATGCGTGCTTGCCGCGACCCAGACCGGCCGGCCGGCCACCATGGATCCCAGATAGGCGAGCTGCTGCGCGTCGGCCGGCGGCACCGAGGCGTCGAATTTCAGGTTGCCGGCGATGCTCACCCGCGGCGCGCCGAGCTTGGCGAAGCGCTCGCCGTCCTCCTGGGTCTGCGTGAGGCAGATCGCGATCCGCGCCAGGAGCGCCTTCGCGGTGCGCGGGCAGCGCTCCCAGCCCCGGAACGAGCGCTCCGACATGCGCCCGTTGACCAGGATCAGCGGGATCTCGCGCTCGTCGAGCGCCAGGATCGTGTTCGGCCAGATCTCCGACTCGGCGATCACCGCGAGGTCCGGCTGCCAGTGGGCGAGGAACCGTCCGACCCAGCGCGGCGCGTCCAGGGGCATGTACTGATGCACCGCGCCCGGAGGCAGCCGGACGCCGACCAGCTCGGCGGCCGCGCGCGTGCCGGTGGTGACGAGGACCGAGAAGCCGCGGGCGATCATGCCCTCGACGAGCCCGATCAGCGACAGGGCTTCGCCGACGCTGGCGCCGTGCATCCAGGCGAGCGGCCCGACCGGCCGGGCCCGGCCCGGCAGGCCCCGCCGCTCCGGGAGCCGGCGCGGATCCTCCTTGCCGCGCTGCGCGCGCCACGCGAGCAGGCCCGTCAGCGCCGGCTCGCCGATGCGCAGGCCGGCTCGGTAGGCCTGTAGCGGCAGGGTCACGGAGGGGCGCCTCACGCGAGGTCTCCCACCGGCGCCTGGCCGATCTCGGGGACCTGGTCGCGGTAGAGCGCCGCCCGGTCGGAGCGCCCGACGAGCGCGTAGGCACGGGCGTGGACCCGGTTCATCTCGGCCTCGACGAAGCGGCGGAGCGTCTCGAATGCCTCGCCCTCGCAGTCCCGCGGGACGTAGATCGGGTCGCCCAGCACGATCGCGCCGCGGCCGAAGGGCAGCCCGAGGCAGGCCCGGTCCCACGAATTGAAGCGCAGGTGCCGGCTCGTCACCACGGCCGCCGGGACGATCGGCCGGCCGGAGAAGCGCGCGAGGGTGAGAATTCCGGCATCGCACCGGCGGGAAACCTTCGGCACGTCGGCGCTGAAGGCCACGGATTCGCCGGCCTTCAGCGCCCGCAGCATCGCCCGCAAGCCCTCCGCGCCGCCCTTGGCGCGCTGATCGGTGGCGCGGCCGCGGCCGCGGGCGCCGGAGGCGCGCATCACGCGGACGCCGAAGCGCTCCAGCGCGATGGTGTTGATGTTCCCGTCCGGGTTCCGCGAGATGATCGTCGCCACGCGGTCGCCCGGTCGGCGCAGGAGCGGCATCATGATGTGCTGGCCGTGCCACATGCCGAGGATCAGCGGCGTGCGCGCGTCGATCCACCCGTCCGCCGCGCCCGCGGACGCCTCGCCCGCGTGGATCTCGAAGCGATTGGTGAGGCGCACGAGCCGCAGATAGGCCGCCGCGAGACGGCCGAGGAGGCGCTGCACAGGGGGCTTACGGAGGAGACGCTTACCGAGGCTCATGTCACGCTTGGGGCGGGCCGGCGTGCCGCCGCCCGATCAGGTCCGGATCGAATTCGACCGCGCATGGTCTAGCTCCCGCTCCGGAGACGAGACAATCGGCCTCGTCCACAACCACACGGTTAGGCCGCCGGGATCGGCGGGCGTTCCGACGCCGCGGATGCTCCCGCGGCGCGGCGAAAACACGGCAGCGGGCCTTGTTTAGATCAATTCCAGACTATAGATTGGAATGGATCCAAAGAAGGAGATTCGCATGGCCGCCGCCCTCGACAGCGCCGCCGACCTGCACGCCGAGGCGCGCCGCGCCTTCGTGCTGCGCTACGTGCAGCCCGGCCTCGCCGGCCTGATCGACGGCTCGGTCTCGACCCTCGCGCCGATCTTCGCGGCGGCCTTCGCCACCGGTCACAACGGCGCGACCTTCCTGGTGGGGCTCGCGGCCTCGGTCGGGGCCGGCATCAGCATGGGGTTCACCGAGGCCCTGTCGGACGACGGCGCCGTCACCGGCCGCGGCGATCCGTGGCTGCGCGGCCTAGTCTGCGGGGCGATGACCACGCTGGGCGGCCTCGGCCACACGCTGCCCTACGCGATCCCCGACACGCTGCCGGCCGGCTGGCCGAACCCGTTCGTCCTGGCCACGAGCCTCGCGGTTCTGGTGGTGATCGTGGAACTCGCGGTCATCGCGGCGATCCGCACGCGCTTCATGGCGACGCCGTTCTGGCGCGCGGCCCTGCAGATCATGCTCGGCGGCGCGCTGGTGCTGGTGGTCGGGATGCTGATCGGAAGCGCTTGACGGGACGCGCCGCGCCCGCGATGCGGGGCGCCTTTCCCCGTGTCGAGGGTGACCACCGGCGTTGACCTTCCGCCTCGCCCATCTCAGCGATCCGCATGTCGGGCCCCTCGGGCCGGTGCGCCTCCGCCAGCTCCTCGGCAAGCGCGCCACCGGCTACGCCAACTGGCGGCGGGGGCGCTCGCGCAGCCACGATATGACCGTGCTGGAGGCCCTGGTCACCGATCTGAAGGCGCAGGAGGCCGCGCACGTCGCCTGCACGGGCGACCTGTGCAACATCGGCCTGCCCAGCGAGTGGGAGACCGCCCGCACCTTCCTGGAAGCCCTCGGATCCCCCGAAGCGGTGAGCTTCGTGCCGGGCAACCACGACGCCTATGTCCGCGGCTCCCTGGAAGGCCTGCTCGCCGCCTGCGGCCGATACACGGGGGACGATTCGGGCTCCTGGGGCCACTTCCCGTACCTGCGGCGCCGCGGCCCGCTGGCCCTGGTCGGCCTGTCCAGCGCGATCCCGACGAAGCCCTTCGTGGCGACCGGCCGCCTCGGCGCGGCGCAGCTCGCCGCGGCCGAGACCCTGCTCCGCGCCCTGGCCACCGAGCCCGGTCGGCCGTTCCGTGTGGTGATGATCCACCATCCGCCGCAGCCCGGCGGCGCCTCACCGGGGCGCGAGCTCAAGGACGCGGCGGCGTTCACCGCGATGATCGGGCGAGCCGGCGCGGACCTGATCCTGCACGGTCACAATCACGTCACCAGCACCGCCCGGATCGCGGGGCCGGACGGGCGGACCGTCCCGGTCATCGGAGCTCCCTCCGCCTCGGCGCGCGCGGACGGTCATGGCGCGATCGCGTCGCGCCGGGCCTCCTACCTGCTGTTCGAGATCGGCCGGGCGGACCAGGGGTTCTCGGTCACGGCCCGTCGGCGGGGCCTCGACGCGTCGGGCACCGTGGGCGATCTCGGCACGCTCGACCTCGGCGCGCCGGGCGGAGCCTGAGGGCGTGAGCCGGCACGGCCGTCGTGACGGCGGCGCCGGCCCAATGATCGGCAACGATGCGGTTCAGATGCCGGCGACCGCGAGGTCGGCGCGCTGCTGTCGGCTGAGACTTGCTTCGTAGCGCTCGGCCTGGAGGCGGGTGAGACCGCATATCAACGCGAGTGTCCCGCGATACACGGTATAGGTGCCGTCGTGAGTCGGCCTGACGCGAATCACCTCTGCCATGGGAGCCTGCCTTATGCTGGAGGTTGCCTGCTTTTGTCTGAGGAAATCGTCCCTTCTCGCTGGATTGGCCGGTCGAACGCGCGAACGAGGGCGAGGTTATCAGTCGTTCCAAAGGTGGCAAGGGTCGTATACGTCGAAATGCTTAGGTCCTTCTGCTGCAATGCGGCAAAGCCTTGGCCGGCCTCGCGATCCGCGGGTGCGCAAAAAAGCGGCCGCCGTCTTGCATTTTGAATATGCTGCGCGGGCTGGCCGGGAGCCGCCCGGGCGGTGCGAATCGTAGGATGGATCCCGCCCGTCCGGGCGCGAAAGGACACCCCATGCAGCTCTGGCGTCTGACGGCGACCGACCTCGCGGCCCTGATCCGCTCCGGCCAGGTCTCGGCCCGGGAGGTGGCGCGGGACGCCCTCGACCGGCTCGACGCGGTCAACGGGCGGATCAACGCCGTGGTCGAGCACCGGCCCGAGGACGTGCTGGCGCAGGCGGACGCGGTGGACGCCGCCCGGGCGCGCGGCGAGGCCCCCGGTCCGCTGGCGGGCGTGCCGGTCACCGTCAAGGTCAACGCCGACCAGCGCGGCTTCGCGACGACGAACGGCCTGCGCCTCCAGCGCGATCTCGTGGCCACGGACGACAATCCCGTCGTCGCCAACCTGCGCCGGGCCGGCGCCGTGCTGCTCGGGCGGACCAACACCCCGGCCTTCTCGCTGCGCTGGTTCACCACGAACCAGCTCCACGGCGACACCAAGAATCCCCGCGACCCGGCGCTGACGCCCGGCGGCTCCTCCGGGGGCGCCGGCGCCGCGGTGGCGGCCGGGATCGGGGCGATCGCGCACGGCACCGACATCGCCGGCTCGGTGCGCTACCCGGCCTATGCCTGCGGGGTGCACGGGCTGCGCCCGAGCCTAGGCCGGATCCCGGCCTGGAACGCGTCCTCGCCCGAGCGCGGCATCGGTCCCCAGCTGATGGCGGTCTCCGGCCCGCTCGCCCGCAGCATCGCCGACGTGCGCCTCGGCCTCGAGGTCATGGCGGCGCCCGACCCGCGCGACCCGTGGTGGGTGCCGGCACCGCTCGAGGGACCGCCCGTCGCGCGCGAGGTCGCGCTCTGCGTGCGGCCCGGGGGGCTCGCCACCGCACCGGAGGTCGAGGCCGCCCTGCGCGAGGCCGCGCGGCGCCTGAGCGAGGCCGGGTGGGCGGTCACGGAGATCGCCGACACCCCGCCGATCCGGGAGGCGTGCGAGCTGCAGCTCCAGCTCTGGCTCGGCGACGGCTACGCGGCGGTCCGGGCCGCGGCCGAGCGGGAGGGGGATCCGGCGGCGATCGGCCTCTTGGAGAGCTTCCGGCCGCGGGCCGAGGCGATGGCGCCCGACGCCATCGCGCGGGCGCTGACGCGGCGCGCGACGCTGGCGCGGGACTGGGCGCTGTTCCTGGCCGAGAACCCCGTGCTGCTGGTCCCGGTCTCGGGGGAGTTGCCCTTCCCGGACGGGCTCGACCGCACCGGCGATGCCGGGATCGCCCGGGCCTTCGAGGCGAACCTGCTGCAGGTCGGGCTGGCGCCGATCGGCGTCCCGGCGCTCACGGTGACGACGGGCCTCGTCGGGCGGACACCCGTCGGCGTGCAGCTGGTCGCCGCCCGCTACCGGGAAGACCTCTGCCTCGCGGCCGGCGCGGCGATCGAGGCCGGCGGCGTGCCGGAGATGCCGGTCGACTCGGCCTGAGGCGCAACCGCGTCCGCCGGAACCGAACCGTCGCCGCCGCGCCTTCTGCAACCATTGGTTGCAGAAGGCGCGGCATGTCGATGATCGCCACCGGCGGGTGCCTCGGAAGGACCCTGCTCTGTCTCCTGACCGCGTCGTCGGGACCGCTCCTCGCCCTGGCGGGCTTCTTCGGCGGCGGCACGGCCGGGGGCCTGCTGGGCGCACTGGCGGTCGCGGCCCTCGGCCGGGGTCGCGCCTGATCGCGGTGCGGCCGGCCTCAGGGCCGGCCGGCGGCGCCGAGGTTGGCGAGCAGGGCCGCGAAGAGCCGGGCCCGCTGCGGCAGGGTCTCGATCAGCACGTGCTCCTCCAGGGTGTGGTAGCCCTGGCCCAGCGGTCCGAGCCCGTCGAGGGTCGGGACGCCGTTGGCGCCGGTGAAGTTGCCGTCCGAGCCGCCGCCGGCGCTGCGATGGGGCAGGGGCTGGCCGAGCGCCTCGCTCAGCGCACGCGCCTGCTCGTAGAGCGCCATGCAGCCGGCATCCGGCTCCCAGACCGGCCGGGTCACGCCGCGGGTCACGGTGAAGCGGACGCCGTCCTCCTCGCCCGACAGGGCCAGCATCCGCTCGACGCCGCGGTCGAGGTCGGCCTGGCGCTTGGCCATGCTGAGCGCCTGCCCGCGGCAGACGGTGGGAACGCAGTTCACCCACTGCCCGCCCGAGACGATCCCGGTCGAGACGGTGCAGTCGGCATCCGACAGCGCGTCGATGGCGAGGATCTTCCGCGCCATCGCGCGGATCGCCGAGCGCCCCTCGTGAGGCGAGGCGCCGGCGTGGCTCGGGCGGCCCAGGGCCTCGAGGTCGAAGCGGGCGATGGCGTAGCGGCCGGTGACGACCCCGTTCTCGGGCTGGCCGGGTTCGGGCACCAGCACGACGGCGTGGCGGGCGGCCTCCGCCTCGATCAGGTCGCGGGTGGAGGGGCTGCCGACCTCCTCGTCGCCGGTGAACAGGACGGTCACCGGCAGCGGCGTCTCGATCCCGGCCGCCGCCAGGGCGCGGATCGCCGCGAGCGCGATGACGTTGCCGCCCTTCATGTCGAGGATGCCGGGACCGTAGGCGCGGTCGCCCTCGATCCGCCACGGCAGGCTGCCGAGGGTGCCGACCGGATGCACCGTGTCGAGGTGGCCGAGCACCAGGATGCCGGGCGCGTCGCGCTCCCGGTGCGGGAACCGGGCGCGGACGCAGTCGCTCAGGCCCATGCGGCCCGGGATCGTCTCGACGGTCGCCCCGAGAAGCGCGAGGTCGCGGGCGGCGACGCCCATCATGCGATTGACCGCCGCCGCGTCGTGGGTGGGGCTCTCGCACAGCACCCAGGGCTGCAGGGTCGCGAGGATCTCGCGCGCGTCGAAGGACAGGTCCGGGATCATCGGGCGTTCTCCTCGGCGAACGGATCGGCGACGCGCGGCCAGTAGAGGCCGGACCGCTTGGTGTAGGGGATCGCGCCGTAATCCGGCGGGACGGCGCCGGGCGCCGCGACGTAGCGGACCTCGCTCGCGATCGGCGCGAAGGCGGCGTAGAAGTGCTGCATCGACTTCACCACGACGATCCGCTTGTCGTCGAGGCTCAGGCCGAGGCCCGTGAACGCGTCGGGCGCGAAGGCCTGCTGGCGCTTGTGGGTCAGCACCACGTGGATCCCGTCCGCCTCCACCCAGGCCGCGGGGCCGAGTTGGGCCCGGCCGCCGCTGAGGCCGGTCTGGCTGTGGTCGTCCGACAGGCCGCGGACCGTGACGCGCAGGTCCACCGGGTTCCCGGAGGTCACGCCGCACTTGCCGCCGATCCGGAGGGTGAAGGTCGCCCCGAGGCCGGCCTCGTGGCAGATGCCGACCGCGCCGGGATCCCAGATCAGGCCGAGCGCCACGTCCGCGATGCCCCGCTCGGCGAGGCGGGCGAGGATCGCGGTGTTGTCGGAGGGTGCGCCCGCGCCGGCATTGTCGGCGAAGTCGGCGAGCACCATCGGGCGCGGGTCGCCGGAGGCGAGCGCCCGGTCGATGGCCGCGTCGATCGTGTCGCAGTGGCTCGCCGCCTCCTCGCGCATCGCCCAGACGGCGCCGGCCAGCTCGTCGGCCAGCGCCTGCGCCCTGGCGGCATCGCCGTCGGCCACGACCAGCATCTTGGCGCCGACGTCGGCCACGTCGCCCCAGGGGAAGCCGTGCCCGAAGGAGACCGACAGGATGCCGTCGCGCCCCTCCAGCGCCTCCATGCGGCGAACGAAGCCCGCGACCGGCTCGCGACTGGTGCGCCACATGTTGACGATCCGGCAGTCGGCGTAGGCCATCACCGGCCGGATCTCCTTCGCCACGGTCCGGACGACCAGGGGGTACAGGTCGCGGGCGCGGTCGACGATGTCGGTGTGGGGGTATTCCTTGTAGATCACGATGACGTCTGCGCTGGCCCGCATCGTCTCGGTGAGGTGGCAGTGGAGGTCGAGCTCGACGCCGATCGTGGCCTCCGGCCCCACGATGGCGCGGACCCGCTCCAGGGTGTCGCCCTCGCAGTCGTCGTACCCCTCGGCCACCATGGCCCCGTGCATGAACAGCAGCACCGCGTCGACCGGCATCGCGGCCTCCAGATCCGCCAGCAGGGCGTCGCGCAGCTCCTCGTAGACGGCGCGCAGGGTGATCCCGCCGGGCTGCGCGAAGGTCGAGAGGCTCTCGACGACGGTGTGCCCGTCCGCCTCGGCCAGCGCGCGCCAGGCCTTGAGGCCGATATTGCTGAGGCTCGGCGTGTTCCGGCTGCCGTCCCGGCGGGCGTAGTCGGCGTGGAACGCCGACCGTCCGGTGGGCAGCGGCGCGAAGGTGTTGGTCTCGGTGGCGAGGCCGGCGATGAAGATCTTCAAGGTCCTGTCCCAATCCGTCCCGGCCGCCGGGTCAGGCGGGGCTCGGGGTCAGCGTGATGACCGTCTCGGTCGCCGCGTCCACGGCCGCGCGGCCGTAGAGCATCGGCACGTAGTCCTGGCGCCCCCAGACCGGGGCCAGGTCGGCGTAGTGCGGACTGCCCGGGTCCCCCGACTGGCCCGGCACGTTGATGAAGACCGAGCGGTCCCAGTCCCCCACGTCCACGACCATGCGGAACGAGGCGCCGTGGGTGAGCCGGAACGTGTCGGTCCGGTACTCCGCGTGCATGACCGATGCCGCGGCACCGCCCACGGGCAGCGGGCCGACGTCCCAGCCGGATCCGGGCGCCAGGGCCGTCAGCGGGTGCGCGAACAGCGCGTGGTGCAGGCGGCCCCAGGACCAGCCCGCCGCATCGGCGCCCATCCGCTCCCGGCAGGTGCGAAGGCCGGCGCCGAGGGCGTCGGTGAGCAGGGACGCGCGGGTCGCCGGGTCGAGACCGGTCTCCAGCCGCTCGATCAGGCTCTGCGTGTCGCCGGGCGGGAGGAGGCGGCGTGTCCCGGCATCGGGCACGAGCGCCGCGACCAGGGCCGGGCGGAGGTGCCGCACCCAGACCACCTCGATGAGGGCGGCCGCCGCGGAGCCGTGGTGCAGCGCGCCGTCGAACGCGGCCAGCAGGGCCTGGGCCGCGGCGGCGTCGGGATCGTCCGCCGCCGGCAGGGCGCGCATCAGGTCGGCCAGCCGCCGGGCCGGCTCGGAGACCACGTCGCCCTGGAGCGCCCGCGAATCCGCGAGGCTGTGCCGGTCCTGCCCGCCGAGGACCGCCCGGATGCGGCGGGCGCGCCAGGGCTCGGCCCACTCGAACCCGACCCTCCGGTCCTCCGCGGGATAGTCCGGCGGCAGGTTCATCTCGTTGGCGGTGGCGAGCCAGCCCGCTTCCGGATCGACGCTTCGAGGCAGGGCGGCGGGATCGTGGAAGCCGGCCCAGTCGTAGCGGCCGTCGCCCGGCGCCGGCAGCAACCCGTCGTGGCCGGGCCGCACCGGCGCCTTGCCGGCCATGAACCACGCGATCCGCCCCGACGCGTCGGCGTAGAGCTGGTTCACCGAGGGCGCCGACCAGTGGCGCAGGGCCTCGCCGAAGCCCTCGGGCGTCGTGGCGCCGAGATAGGCGAGGCTGCCGAGATAGGCGGCAGCGCCGGGCTCCGACCAGACGGTCCGCAGCGCGAAGGCGCGGCCCCTCTCCTCGCGGAGGACCGGCCCGTGCCGGGTGAAGCCGAGGATCACGGTCTCGTCCGGGCCGCCGCGCACCGGGATCCGCTCGGCGACGCGCGCGATCCGCTCCCAGCCGTCGCCGGAGCGGTAGCGGTCGGGATCGGCCGAGTCGGTCGCGCAGACGAACAGGTCCTCCTGATCGATCGGCGCGATCGTGAGGCTGAAGGCGGCGTGGCCGTTATGACCGATGGAGATGCCGGGCAGGGCCGGCTCGCCGGCCCCGATGACGTCGAGCCCCGGCGCGGTCAGGTGGACGGCGTAGCGCAGCGAGGGCTGCAGGTAGACCCGGTGCGGGTCGCTCGCGAGGATCGGCCGGCCGGTAGCGGTGCGGGACGGCCCGACCACCCAGTTGTTCGATCCCTCGGCCGGCTCCTTCGCCGCGCCGCGGGGGCCGCGCGTGACGGTTCCGTGCGCGTCCACCTTCGACCAGTCCCAGGCCTCGGCGCGCGTCGCCGCCATCCGGTCCGGGTCGAACCCCACCGTCGCCGTGGCCAGCCTGAAGGCGTCGAGGAGGTCGTCCGGCCAGTCGACGGCGTCGAGCCCGTCCGGGACGAAAGGCTCGTGCGGCGGGCTGATCCGCTTGCGCAGGTCGTCGACGGCGAGCCCGTCCGCCGGGCTCCGGCCCCGGGCGAGCACCCGCGCGCGGGCGACCTCGGAGAGGACGTTGCGGATCAGCGCGTGGCTGCGGATGCGCACCACGTCTTCCGGCTGCCACGGGGCCGGGCGCGTGTCCGTCACGGCGAATTCCGGCGGGCGCAGGTCGGGCCGCGACTCGGTGAGGGCGACGTAGGCGTTGATCCCCGCCACGAAGGCGGTGACGATCGCCCGCGTGTCCTGCGGCCCGTAGGCCGCCCACTCGGCCGCCATGTCGCCGCGGTAGAGGAACAGCCGGGCGGCCCGGTCCTGGGCGAGGTAGCCGGGTCCGAAATCCGCCGCCAGCAGGCCGAGGCCGCGCTTGCGCCAGAGGTCGAGCTGCCAGAGCCGGTCCCGGGCGGCGTTGAACCCCTGCGCGCGGAACGCGTCGAGCGCGGTGCCGGCGCGGATATGCGCCAGCCCCCAGCGGTCGACGCGGATCTCCGCCGGCCCGTCGAGGCCGGGGAGGGCGTAGGCCGTCCCGCTCACAGAGCCACTTCGATGAGGTGCGGCCCCTTGCTGGCCAGCGCGTTCTGGAACGCCTCGATGAAGTCCGGCAGGGTCTCGACCCGCCGCCCCGCGACGCCGAAGCCGCGGGCGAGGCTCACCCAGTCGATGGCCGGATCGTCGAGGCTGAGCATGCCCAGCGCCTTCGGACCGGGATTGAGCGCGCCGACATTGGTGAGCTCCGCCCGCAGGATCGCGTAGGAGCGGTTCGACCAGACGAGCGTCACCACGTCGAGGTGCTCGCGGGCCTGGGTCCAGAGCGCCTGCACCGTGTAGAGCCCGCTGCCGTCGGCCTGCAGGTTGATGACCTTGCGGTCGGGGCAGGCCACCGCGGCGCCGGTCGCCATCGGGATGCCCAGCCCGATCGAGCCGCCGCTGAGCTGGAGCCAGGTGTGGGGCGCGGCATCCCGGGTCAGGGCGAAGAAGTTGCGGCCCGTGGTGATCGACTCGTCGCAGATCACCGCGCCCTCGGGGATCAGCGCGCCGAGCACCTGCCCGATCGTGTCCTGGTCGAGGGGACCGGAGGTCGGGAGCTTCGGCCGCGGCCCGACGGCGACCGGCTCGGCCGGCGGGGCCGCGACGGCCTCGGCGAGCCGCTCGAGGGCGTCGATCTGGTCCTCCTCGGGCGTGGCCAGCGTGATCGTGGTGCTGCCCTCCGGCGCCAGGAGGCTCGGCTTGCCCGGGTAGGCGAAGAAGCCCACCGGCGGCGTCGCGCCGATCAGGATGATGTGGCGGAAGCCCTTCAGGGCGTCGATGCCCTGGTCGATCGGGTAGGGGAGGCGCTCGATCGGCACGGTGCCGGCGCCGCGATCGATCCGGGCGTTGGAGGTCATCGCCATCAGCCGGGCGCCGGTCTTGCGGGCGATCCGATCGGCGATGACCCGGCCCTCGCCCCGCACGGCCCGGTCGCCGAGATGCAGGAGCACCGGCTCGCCGCTCTGGAGAGCCTTCACGGCCGCCGCGATTGCGTCGTCGCCGGCCCGCGCCCGCTCGTGGATCGGCGGCACCGGCGCGGGGCCGGCGCCGGGATCCCAGGCGGTGTTGGCCGGCAGGATCAGGGTCGCGACCTGTCCCGGGGCGGTCCGGGCTGCCGCGATGGCGGCGGCGCCGTCGGAGCCGATCTCGGTCGCGCTCATGCCGGTCCGCACCCAGGAGGACATCGGATGGGCCAGCCCCTCGATGTCCGAGGTGAGCGGCGCGTTGTACTCGCGGTGGTAGGTGGCGTGCTCACCGACGATGTTGACGACGGGGGTGCGCGCCTTCTTGGCGTTGTGGAGGTTGGCCAGCCCGTTGGCGAGCCCGGGCCCGAGATGGAGCAGGGTCGAGGCCGGCTTGTCGGCCATACGGGCGTACCCGTCGGCGGCGCCGGTCGCCCCGCCCTCGAACAGGAACAGGACGCAGCGCATGCCCTCGACCCGGTCGAGGGCGGCGACGAAGTGCATCTCGGAGGTGCCGGGATTGGTGAAGCAGACCTCGACCCCGCCCTCCACGAGGGTCCGGACCAAGCTCTCGGCCCCGTTCATGGCGCGCGGCGTCTCGTCGGTCACGGGCGTCTCCTTCGGGGGCCGGCCGTCCGGGCTGGCGACTCGCATTTTTTATTATCGTGGCGCAGCGGGCGCCACGCGCAAGGGGCGACGTCCGGCATCTTCTGTTCGCCGGACGCAGGGCCTAAGCCTGAGCGTGGCGCGAGAATTGCGCCCGGCGCGCCGCAACTTCGACGATTGGGATCCGGATGACATCTCGCCGCCTGATTGCCGCCGCCCTGGCGGGTACCGTGGCCCTGACGGGATCGGCCAGCGCCGAGAGCGTCCTGCGCATCGCCATGACGGCGAGCGACATTCCCACCACGACGGGCATGCCCAACAACGGCTTCGAGGGGATGCGCTTCCTCGGCTACCCGATCTTCGAGGGGCTGGTGCAGTGGGACCTCAAGAGCACCACCAAGCTCGCCGGCATCGTCCCGGCGCTGGCTGAGCGCTGGGAGCAGGACCCGAACGACAAGACGGTCTGGACCTTCCACCTGCGCCAGGGCGTGAAGTTCCACGACGGGACGCCGTTCAACGCCGACGCGGTGATCTGGAACCTCGACCGCTACTTCAAGAACGACAGCCCGCAATTCGAGCCGCAGGGCGCGGGCATCTCCCGGGCGCGGGCGCCGCTGGTCGGGAGCTACAGGAAGGTCGACGATTCGACCGTGCAGATCACCACCACCCAGGTCGCCTCGTACTTCCCCTACATGGTGGTCTACCTGCTCTTCACCTCGCCCGCCTCCTTCGAGAAGGCCGGGCGCGACTGGAGCAAGGTCGCGGCCCTGCCGGCGGCCGGCACCGGCCCGTTCAGGATCACCCGCGTCGCCCCGCGGGAGGCGGTCGATCTCGCCAAGTTCGACGGCTACTGGGACCCAAACCGGATGGCCAAGGTCGACAAGGTCCGGCTGCTGCCGATCCCGGAGGCCAATGCCCGCGTCGCCGCTTTGCGGGCCGGCCAGGTCGACTGGATCGAGGTGCCGGCGCCCGACGCGATCCCGTCGATGAAGCAGGCGGGCTTCACCATCACCACGGGCTCGTACCCGCATGTCTGGCCCTACTTCTTCAACATGGGCGCCAAGGACAGCCCGCTGAAGGACGTCCGCGTCCGGCAGGGCCTGAACTACTGCATCGACCGGGCCGGGATCGTGGAGCTCCTCAACGGCACCGCCGAGCCCGCGAGCGGGTGGCTGAACGACCGGGATCCGAATTTCGGCAGCCCGAAGAACCGCTACACCTTCGACGCCGCGAAGGGGAAGGCGCTGCTGGCCGAGGCCGGCTACACCGACAAGAAGCCGCTGAGCCTCAAGGTGATGATCTCCTCCTCCGGCTCGGGGCAGATGCTGCCGATGCCGATGAACGAGTACCTGCAGGAGAACCTGAAGCAGGCCTGCAACGTCGACCTGACCTTCAACGTGGTCGAGTGGCAGGTGCTGCTGAATGCCGGCCGCGCGCTCCCCGACGCGCCGACCCTCCAGGGCGCGATGGCGCTCAACGTCTCGTCGCCCTCGTCGGACCCGGCCGTCATGGCGCGCTACTTCGCGGGCGACCGGTTCCCGCCGGCCGGCTTCAACTTCCCCACCTGGAAGGACGACGCGTTCGACGCCGCCCTCAAGGCGCTCGCCGAGACCACCGACGCGAAGGTGATCGACGCCCAGACCAAGGTCGCTCACGAGCGCCTCGTGGACAATCCGCCCTGGCTGTTCGTCGTCCACGACCTCAACCCCCGCGGGATGTCCAAGAAGGTCCAGGGTTTCGTCTCGCCGCAATCCTGGTTCGTCGACCTCACCCTCGTCAGCGTGCAGTGACCCCATGCCCGACATCGATCCCGTACACGCCTCCGCGGCCGAGCTCGGCCGCGCGATCCAGGCGCGGACCCTCTCGCCGGTCGACGCCGTCGACGCTCTCCTCGGCCGGATCGACCGGCTGGAGCCGAAGCTCCAGGCCTTCACGGAGGTCTTCACCGCCGATGCCCGCCTCGCCGCCGAGGGGGCCGACCGGGCGATCCGGTCCGGCCACGCCGTGGGGCCGCTCCACGGCGTCCCGGTCGTGCTCAAGGACCTGATCGACCTGGAGGGCCGGATCACCATGGGCGGCTCGGCCGCCCACCGGGCGCGCCGGGCCGCGCGCACCGCGACGATCGCCCGGCGCCTCATCGGCCAGGGCATGATCGTGCTCGGCAAGACCCACACGGTGGAGTTCGCCTACGGCGGCTGGGGCACGAACCAGCATCTCGGCACGCCGTGGAATCCCTGGGATCCGGAGACGCCGCGCACCCCCGGCGGGTCGAGCAGCGGCACCGGCGTGTCGGTGGCGGCCCGCATGGCGCCCTGGGGCATCGGCACCGATACCGGCGGCTCGGTGCGCCTGCCGGCCTCCTTCTGCGGGCTGACGGGCCTCAAGGTGACGGTCGGGCGCGTCTCGACCTGGGGGATCGTGCCCCTCTCGATGACCCTCGACACGCCCGGACCGCTGGCCCGCACCGTGGAGGACACGGCGCTGCTCTACGAGGCGATCTCCGGCCCCGATCCCCGCGATCCGACGACCCGCGGGGTCGCGCCGGACGCGCCCTGGCCGGCGCTGAACCGCGGGGTCCGCGGCCTGCGCCTCGGCCGGATGCCGGCCTCGGAGCGGGACGGGGTCGCCCCCGACATGCTGGCCGCCTACGACGCGGCCCTCGACCTCCTGGCCCGGCAGGGCGCCGAGATCGTCGACGTCGTCCTGCCGTTCCGGTTCAGCGACTGCGTGGCCATGAGCCAGATCACCAACGCGGAGGCCTACTTCGTCAACGGGGATCTGGCGGAGGATCCGTCCGCCCAGCTCGGCGACGCCGTCCGGGCCCGGATCCTGGCCGGCGCGAACGTCTCGGCCCAGGAGTATCTCGGCACGCTCCACCGCCGGGCCACGATGAAGCAGCAGTACGACGCCGCTCTCGCGGGCATCGACGCCCTCCTGACGCCGACCACGGAGAGCGCGGCCGTCGCGCTCGACGCCGTCGACGAGGCGCACCTCCCGTCGCGCTTCACCCGTTTCGGCAACCTGCTCGATCTCTGCGCCCTGGCGCTGCCGAACGGCTTCACCGCGTCCGGGCTGCCGCTCTCGCTGCAGATCGTCTGCCGCGGCTACGAGGAGACGACGGCGCTGCGGATCGGACAGGCCTACCAGCGCGCGACCGACTGGCACCTGCGCCGGCCGCCGGTGTGAGACCCGCGGAGTCTCGGCGCTTCCGGCGTTCGGCAGCGGACCTGCCGACGCCCCCAGCCTGCGGAAGACCGCGGGCGATCCAGTGACGCGGAGACGGGATCCACGGCCCCGTCACGCCCGCCAGAAGGTCAACAGCCACCAGACGCCCGTCAGAACGAACCAGAGGAATCTCACACCTCTGATGAGTTCATTGATCCCGAGGTACTCCATGAGGAAGCCGCCCAGGCAGGCCACATAGATAAAGGCGATGACCGTGGCCGTGGCCGGCGTGAGGATCCCGAATCCCCAGACCGCGGCGACGACGGCGAGGCCGAACGCGCACAGGCCGAAGGCGAGAAGGACGGGATGCGCCGCGCACCACCGCGCCACCTGGTCGTTGTCTGCGGACACGTGCTGCATGTGCGCCCCCGAATCGATGACTGACATCGATCATACGGGCCGCGGCGTCCGGTCCTCGTGAGGACGCGCACAGGATCGGCGCGAGCCCGGCGGCGGATCCACATCCTGCATGCGGCGGTGCCGGAGCGCGGCAGCGTCAGGCTGCGCCGTTCGGGGACGGATCGATCACGCGGCCGGAACCTGCCCGGCCACGACGACGCCGAGCGTGTCGAGGAGCGACGACCGGGCACGGCTCACCCGGCTCTTAACGGTGCCGACCTGGCAGCCGAGCATGACAGCGGCCTCCTCGTAGGTGTGGCCCTCGGCACCCACCAGCAGCAGCGCCTGGCGCTGCGCGGAGGGCAGGTCGCCGAGACGCTCCCAGACGACCTTGAGCGTGCTGGCATCCTCCTGGTCGGACGGGCTGGTCATCTGGCCGGCATGCGTCCCGTCCACGTCCTCCACCTCCCGCCGCGTCTTGCGCAGGTCGGTGTAGAACTGGTTGCGCAGGATGGTGAACAGCCACGCGGTGAAGTTGGTGCCGGGCCGGAACCGCTGCTGGTTCGCCCAGGCCTTCACGAAGGTCTCCTGCACCAGGTCGTCGGCGCGGCTGACGTCGCCCACGAGCGACAGGGCGAAGGTGCGCAGGGCCGGCAGGGCCTTGATGATGTCGCCGCGGAAGTCGAAGGGGACCGTCTCGCCGTGCGCCGTGATCGCCGCCTCGAAGCGGGACACCAGGGCCGCGAGCTGCGCCGGCAGGGGCTCCAGTTCGACGACCTTGAAATACTCCCGGATCGGCAGGGCGAGGTGCTGGCCGATGGAAGCGGCGTAGCCGGCCCCGTCCCGGGTGCCCGCGCCTCCGTCTGGCCGGTCCGCAGCGTCCTCAGTCATGAACGTTTCCGCCTCCAACGCTGGTATACTGGAATAGCTCTAACGTCGGTAGCGGTGGAATCCTGAACCGATGCCAAACGCTCCCAATTGTGACAGGGAATTTAAGCATGGTGACCGGGGTGACAACGGCGGCCGGATCCGGGCCCCCGGGCTGGCAGCGGCGGGCCGGTCGATGCAGAGTGCGCAGCGTCAGGAGAGCGGGATGACCCACGATCACGCGCAGCACGCGCATGGCCACGACGATCACCACCACGATCATCACCACGGCAGCGACCTGTCGCCGGTCGAGGCCCGGGTGCGCGCCCTGGAATCGCTGCTGACCGAGAAGGGCTACGTCGACCCGGCGGCCCTCGATGCCCTGGTCGAGCTCTACGAGACCAAGGTCGGCCCCCACGCGGGGGCCCGGGTCGTGGCCCGGGCCTGGACCGACCCCGCCTTCCGGGCGCGGCTCCTGGCTGACGCCACGCCGGCCATCGCCGAGTTGGATATCGGCGGCCGCGGCGGCGAGCACATGGTGGTCGTCGAGAACACGCCGGAGATCCACAACCTCGTCGTCTGCACCCTGTGCTCCTGCTACCCGTGGCCGGTGCTCGGCCTGCCCCCGGTCTGGTACAAGGCGCCGCCTTACCGGGCGCGGGCGGTGATCGACCCGCGCGGCGTGCTCGCCGAGTTCGGCGTGACGCTGCCGGAAACCACCCGCATCACCGTCTGGGACTCGACGGCCGAGACCCGCTACATGGTCCTGCCGATGCGCCCGACCGAGACCGAGGGCTTCTCCGAGGAGGCCCTGGCCGCCCTCGTCACCCGCGATTCCATGATCGGTACGGGCCTGCCCAGGGCGATCCCGGTCGCGCCCGCGGAGATGCCGGTATGAACGGAGCCCAGGATCTCGGCGGGGCGCACGGCTTCGGGCCGGTGGTGCCGGAGCCGGACGAGCCGGTCTTCCACGCCGCGTGGGAGCGCCGCGTCTTCGCTCTGGCCATGGCCATGGGCTACACGGGCGCCTGGAACCTCGACGGCAGCCGGGCCAACCGCGAATCCCTGCCGCCGGCGGAATATCTCGCGTCGAGCTACTACGAGATCTGGCTCAGGGCGCTGGAGAAGCAGGTCGTCGGCACCGGGCTGGTGACGCCGGCCGAACTGGCGAGCGGCCGATCCGCGGAGAAGGCCAAGCCCGTCGCGCGGGTCCTGGCCCGCGAGGGCCTGGAGCAGCGCTTCCGGGCCGGCTTCCCGAGTAGCCGCGCCGCCGATGCCCCGGCGCGCTTCGCGGTCGGCGACGCCGTCCTGGCGCGCAACAGCCACCCGACCGGCCACACGCGGCTGCCCCGTTACGTGCGCGGCAAGCGCGGCCGGATCGTGCGCGTCGACGGGGTCTACGTCTTCCCCGACACCAACGCCTACGGGTCGGGTGAGAACCCGACCTGGCTCTACACGGTCGCCTTCACCGCGCAGGAGCTGTGGGGCGAGAGCGGCGACCCGGGCGGAGTCGTCACGGTGGCGGCCTTCGAACCGTACCTGGACCCCGCGTGACCGCGCCGTCGCCCAGCCCCTTCGCGGCGCCCTGGGAGGCGCAGGTCTTCGCCCTGGTGGTCTCCCTGCGCGAATCCGGGCTGTTCACGTGGTCGGAATGGACGGACCGCCTCGGCCGCCAGATCCGCCCCACCGAGGCCCCCGAGCAGGCGGCCGATTACGGCGCGTGGCTCGCGACGCTGGAAGCGCTCCTGGCCGAGCGGGGCGTGGCGGGGCCAGAGAGCGTCGCGGCGCGGACCGAGGCCTTCCTGCGGGCCGCGGAGGCCACGCCCCACGGCCAGCCGATCCGCCTGGAGAACGACCCGCTCTACCGGCCCTGAGCCCGCAGGCTGTCGAGCGGCACCGGCGCGGCGTGCGATCGGCCGCTCATCAACTGGTCGAGCAGGGCCAGAACCTCGGCCCGCCCGCAATTGCGGGCGGGCTCGAACGGCGTCCAGGTCTGGGTGAAGTCGAGGCGCTCGAACACGTCGCGGTAGCGGCGCAGCTCGCTCGGCGTGAGCGGCACCCCGCGCACGAAGGCCTTGTGGGCCGAGATCGTGGTGGCGCGTCGGAAATCCGCCGGGTCGAGCTCGAACTTCAGGGCGTCGCCGCAGAAGCAGATCTTTCGCCCACGGTCGTACAGGATCGCGTGGCCATCGAAATGGCCGGCGGTGCGGTGCAGCTCCAGCCCCGGCAGCGGCTCGAGGAAATCGTCGTAGGGCCAGCTCACTTGCAGCGCCGCGCTCCACGTGAAGTCGGCCGCCGGCAGGCACAGCTCCGGGTCGAACCGGTCCTGGAGCTGCGTCAGCGCCCCGTAGGAATGCGGGTGCGAGGCCGAGAGCACAGCCATCCCGCCGAGCCGCTCGATCTGGTCGAGGGCGGCCTCGCTGAAGACCGGGCAGCCCTCGAAGCCCATGTTTCCGTGCTCGGTCCGGATCAGATAGGCCGACGGCCCGATGCCGGAGACCGGCTCGTTCCAGAAGCGCCAGACGCCCGGCTCGAGTTCCTGCCAGTGGCAGGGAAAGGCCTCCTGCGCCTCGCGGGCGGTGCGGAAGCGCCAGCCGTCCTGCGGCACGACGTGGCGGGCGTCGAGGCACATCGGGCAGGCGGCCGGCACCTCGAAGTGCCGCTGCCAGAACCCGCAATTGTCGCAGGTGTAGGCGGGCAGCTTCAGGGCGCCCGCGAAGGGCAGATAGCCGGGCATCGTCTGGGACCTTCCTCGGGGCAGTGTCTATAAGATGGCCCCGGTTCAGCCGCCCTCTCCGTCATCGCGAGCGCAGCGAAGCGACACAGGGCAGCGCGACACCGGGGAGCGTAGCGCCGGCTGGATTGCTTCGCTCCGCTCGCAAAGACGGCGGCACGCCTATCAACCGGAACGGGTGTAACAGGCGGCGCGGTCGGTTACAGCCGTCAGGTCCGCCCGGGCAGGCGGCGCGCCGACCGGGCGGCGTGGACGGTGCCGGCGAGGCCGACGAGGGCCAAGCCGACGAGGCCGCCGACCACGACGTCGCGGGTGCGGCTCGTGACGAACTCGGCGCGGCTCGCCTTGGTCCGACCGGAGAAGCGCCCGTCGATCCCGGCCGGGCCGGGCACGGGGGCCTCGAGATTGCCCGCCATCTCGGGGATGGTCTCGTCGGAGAGCTGGGCCGACCACATGGAGGCGGCCTTGCGGTCGGCGAGCGCCGGCGCCAGCGCCTGGGCGGCCGCCATCATCACCGAGGACCGGCCGACCCAGACCTCCCGGCGCGGGTGCTCGACCGCGTACAGGATCGCGTCGGCGCAGAGCCGCGGGTCGAAGACCGGGTCCGGCGCGTACTGGCGGTGGCCGGTGCGGTTGCGCGCCCAGTTGAACTGCGGCGTGTTGACCGCCGGCAGGTAGATCACGCTGAGGCTGACATTGACCCGGTCGTGCAGCAGCTCGCAGCGCAGGGCGTCGGTGAAGCCCGAGACCGCGAACTTGGCCGCGCAGTAGGGCGCCTGCAGGGGCGCCGCCCGGATCGCGAGGCCCGACGAGACCTGGATGATCGCGCCGCGGTCGCGCCGCTTCATGTAACGCAGGGCGGCGAGCGTCCCGTAGACCTGGCTGAGATAGGTGGTCTCGGTCACCCGCCGGTACTCGTCCGGGGTGATTCGGTCGGCCGGGTTCACCACCGTCGACATGGCATTGTTCACCCACGCGCGGATCGGGCCGAGCTCGCGCTCGACCCGCTCGGCGGCCGCGTCCACGGCCTCCGGGTCGGCGACGTCGGCGCCGATCGCCAGCACCGGCTGGCCGTAGGCGGCGAGCGCCCGCTCGGCCGCGGAGAGACGGCCGGGATCCCGCGCGATCACTGCGACCGACCAGCCGCGCGCGGCGAATTCATGCGCGGTGGCGAGCCCGATTCCGGCCGTGCCCCCCGTAACGACCGCAACCCGTGCCATACCGACCTCATCCGCGACAGACCGAACCGGCAACACGGTGCAGCGCGCTCGGTTGCGCCGCCCGATTGGGCCGGAACGTCACGGGGATACCGATCGCGACGCCGATTTCGCGGACCGGGACGCAACGTCCGACCGCGGCCGCTGTTGACTGCCTGTACCGCGTCATGCCGAACCATCGAGGGTCGCAGCCATGCGCACTGGACGACGCTTCTCCCTCTTCTCGCTCCCGATCGATCCCTGGCCGCAGGCGTCCCTGGCCGAGCGGACCGCCGTCGGGATGGTCCTGACCGGCCTGCTGCTCGTGCCGGCCTGCGCGGTCGGGGCCGCGCTCCTCGTGTTCACGACGCTCGCGGCCCACGTGTACTGGTCCTACGATCTCGGCGCCTCCCTCCACGCTTTCATCGCCCGGCATGCCGGGGCCGCCGTCGCGCGGCGCGGCCGGCTCGTCCACAAGGCCTGACGCGCGGGAGCGGATCCACGGCCGGGCGGCGTTGAGCCGTGCCGGTCCACACAGCCCGGCCGCGCGGCCCCCGCGATCCCTGTGCGTTCGCCTCGGTCCGATTTGACCTGACGGTCTCTCGTGGGCCAGTCAGGTTCGGAACCGAGAGATCGCCATGTTCCGTACCCTGATGTCTGCGCGGCGCTTCGCGCCGCTGTTCTGGTGCCAGTTCTTCTCGGCGTTCAACGACAATTTCCTGAAGAACGCGCTCGCCTTCCTGATCCTGTTCGGGATCGGCGGCCAGGCGGACGCCCATGCCGGCGTCCTTGTGACGCTCGCGAGCGCCGTGTTCATCGGGCCGTTCTTCATCCTGTCGGGTCTCGGCGGCCAGTGGGCCGACCGCTACGACAAGGCGCTGATGGCGCGGCGGCTCAAGTTCGCCGAGATCTTCGCGGCCGGCACCGCCGTGCTCGGCTTCCTCCTGCACTCGATCCCGGTTCTGTTCGTGGCGCTCGGCCTGTTCGGCACGATCGCGGCGCTGTTCGGCCCGATCAAGTACGGGATCCTGCCAGACCATCTCCGGCGCGAGGAGCTGCCCGCCGGCAACGCCCTCGTGGAGGCGGCGACCTTCCTGGCGATCCTGCTCGGCACGATCGCGGCCGGCGCGGCCTCGGCGATGGGCGGCTCGGGACTCGTGTTCGGCGTCCTGGTGATGGGCTTCGCCGTCCTGTGCTGGCTCTCGGCCCGGATGATCCCGGCGACCGGCGAGGGCGCCCCGGACCTGCGCGTCGACCCGAACGTCGCCCGCTCGACCTACGCGCTGCTGCGCGACCTCTGGGCCGACACGCGGCTGTGGCGCGGCTCGCTCACGGTGAGCTGGTTCTGGCTGGTCGGCGTGGTGGTGCTGTCGCTGCTGCCGGTACTGGTGCGCGGCGCCTTCAACGGCACCGAGACGGTGATCACGCTGCTGCTGGCGCTGTTCTCGATCGGCATCGCGGTCGGCTCCGGCCTCGCCTCGTGGCTCGCCAGCGGCCGGATCGTGCTGCTGCCGACGCCGGTCGGCGCGGTGCTGATGGGCCTGTTCGGCCTCGACCTCGCCTGGACGGTCGGCCACCTGCCGGCGCCGCCCGCGGAGCCGATCGGCCCCCTCGGCTTCCTGCAGACCGGCCACGGCCTGCGCACCGGGATCGACTTCCTCGGTCTCGCGATCTCCGGCGGCCTCTACATCGTCCCGTCCTTCGCGGCCGTGCAGGCCTGGGCCGAGAAGGCGATGCGCGCCCGGATCATCGGCGCGGTCAACGTCATGACGGCAGCCTTCATGGTCGCCGGCACCCTGGCGCTCGCGGCGCTGCAGGGCGCGGGCCTCACGATCGCGAGCCTCCTCGCGGTGGTGGCGGTGCTGAACCTGATCGTCGGCGCGCTCGTGTTCGCGACCCTGCCGACGAGCCCGTTCCGCGATTTCCTGTCGATCCTGTTCCGGGCCTTCTACCGGCTGGAGGTCCGAGGCTTCGACAACCTCGCGGCGGCCGGCCCGAACGCCATCATCGCCCTCAACCACGTCTCGTTCCTCGACGCGCCGCTCGCGCTGTCGCTCCTCGAGCAGGAGCCGGTCTTCGCCATCGATAGCGGGATCGCGCAGCGCTGGTGGGTGCGCCCGTTCCTGCGCATCACCAAGGCGATGCCGCTCGACCCGACCCGGCCGCTCGCCACCCGGACGCTGATCAACGCGGTCAAGAGCGGCGAGACCCTGATCATCTTCCCCGAGGGCCGGCTCACGGTCACCGGCAGCCTGATGAAGGTCTACGACGGCGCCGGGCTGATCGCCGACAAGTCGGGCGCGATGGTCGTCCCGGTGAAGCTCGACGGCCTGGAGCGCACCGTCTTCTCGCGGCTGTCGCGCGGGCAGGTGCGCCGCCGCTGGTGGCCCAAGGTGACCGTGACGGTGATGCCGCCGGTGCGGCTGACCGTGGACCCCGCGCTCAAGGGCAAGGCGCGGCGGCAGGCGGCGGGCGCCGCCCTCTACGGGATCATGTCGGACCTCGTGTTCCGCACCGCCGATATCGACCGCGGCCTGATGGCGGCGCTGATCGAGGCGGGCGAGCGCCACGGCTGGGGCCGCAACGCCCTGGAGGATCCGGTCGGCGGCCGCCTCAGCTACAGCCGGCTCGTGATGGGCGCCAACATCCTCGGCCGCAAGCTGATGCCGCTGGCGCCCGTGGGCGGCCGGATCGGCGTCATGCTGCCGAACGCCAACGGCGCCGCGGTGACGCTGTTCGCCCTCGCCTCCGCGGGCCGGGTGCCGGCGATGATCAATTTCTCCGCTGGCCCCGCCAACGTGCTCTCGGCCTGCCGGGCCGCGGAGGTCAGCAAGATCCTGACCTCCCGGGCCTTCATCGAGAAGGGGCGGCTGGGGTCGCTCGTGGAGGCGATCCGCGGCTCGGTCGAGTTGATCTACCTGGAGGACGTGCGGGCCGGCATCACGACGGGGGACAAGATCCGCGGCCTCCTGGCGCCGCGCCGCCCCCTGGTGGCGCGCGCCGGCGAGGATCCGGGGGCGGTGCTGTTCACCTCGGGCAGCGAGGGCACGCCGAAGGGCGTGGTGCTCGCCAACCGCTGCATGCTCGCCAACGTGGCGCAGGTGGCGGCCCGGATCGATTTCGGCCCGATGGACAAGGTGTTCAACGTCCTGCCGGTGTTCCACGCCTTCGGGCTCACCGCCGGGCTGGTCCTGCCCCTGGTCTCGGGGGTGCCGGTCTACCTCTATCCGTCGCCGCTGCACTACCGGATCGTGCCGGAGCTGATCTACGGCTCGAACAGCACCGTCCTGTTCGGGACCGACACGTTCCTCACGGGCTACGCCCGGTCGGCCCATTCCTACGACCTGCGCTCCCTGCGCTACGTCGTGGCCGGCGCCGAGGCCGTGAAGGAGACCACCCGGAAGACCTGGGCGGAGAAGTTCGGGCTGCGCATCCTGGAGGGCTACGGCGTCACCGAGTGCGGGCCGGTTGTCGCCCTCAACACGCCGATGTTCAACCGGTTCGGCACGGTCGGGCGGATCCTGCCCGGCATCGAGACCCGCCTCGAGCCGGTGCCGGGGATCGACGAGGGCGGCCGCCTGTCCCTGCGCGGGCCGAACATCATGCTGGGCTACCTGCGCGCCGAGAAGCCCGGCGTGCTGGAGCCGCCGCCGGGCGGCTGGCACGACACCGGCGACATCGTGGCGATCGACCCGATGGGCTTCGTCACCATCAAGGGTCGGGCCAAGCGCTTCGCGAAGATCGCCGGCGAGATGGTGTCGCTCGCCGGCATCGAGACGCTGGCCGCCGAACTGTGGCCCGACCGTCCGAGCGCGGTGGCGGCGGTGCCGGACGCCCGCAAGGGCGAGCGGCTGATCCTGTTCACGCAGGAGAAGGGCGCGACCCGGGCCGCCTACCAGAGCTTCGCCAAGGGCCGCGGCGCCTCCGACGTCGCGATCCCCGCCGAGGTGGTGGTGCTGGACGCGATCCCGATGCTCGGCACCGGCAAGGTCGACCAAGTGGCCGTCACGAAGCTCGCGCTGGAGCGGGCGAAGGAGAACGCGGCGGCCTGACGGTCGCGGCCGGGCCTCCCGCGTCACCCAAACGGGGGATGCGGTGCTCCCCGGGATCCGCTCGTATCGTGAATACAGCCGTGATTCGAACCGCTTGACGCGTTCGGGGCGCGGGTCTGAGGGGGACTCGGTACGCAACGGCGAGGGACAGATCATGCGGAAGGGCAGGCGAGTTCCGGCTTGGCTGGCGAGGCGGACCTACTTCAAGCGGATCGAGCGCTGGGCGAAGCCCGGCAAGGCGCGCAAGGCGGCGCAGCCCCCTGAGACACCGGCAGCCGCGATGCCCTCCAACGTCGTGCCGTTCCCGATCCGGATGAATCGGCCGGATCGACCCGCCTTCGAGGACCTGCGGGGCGTCGGCACGGCCTAGAGGCCGGCTCCGCCGGGGGCTTGCCGGGCGCGCGGGAACACGGGATCCTGCGCCGTCGGAGCCGAGACCGGGAGGATGCGTGCCGCACGACGGGTCGGATCCGCGCGCGTCGGCGCCTCCCCGGAAGCGGGCGAGGGGCCTGCGCGCGGCGCTCGGGGCGACGGCGCTCGGTCTCGGCCTCCTGGGGGCCGGCACTGCCGCGCTCTGGCGCTACGCCGACGCGCTACCGCCCCTCGACCTGGCCGCGGCCGAATCACGCTCGACGGTGGTGCTGGATCGGTCCGGCACGCTGCTGCGCCCCTTCGCGACCGCGGACGGGCGCTGGCGCCTGCCGGTCACCGCGGAGGCGGTCGATCCGCGCTACCGGGCGATGCTGCTCGCCTACGAGGATCGCCGCTTCGCCGCGCATCCCGGCATCGACCCGGCCGCGGTGCTGCGCGCCGCCGGCCAGTGGCTGACGCGCGGCCGCATCGTGTCCGGCGCCTCCACCCTGTCGATGCAGGTGGCGCGCCTCGTCGAGCCGCGGCGCGAGCGGTCGCTCGAGGCCAAGCTCCGCCAGATGGTGCGGGCGGTCGCGCTGGAGCGGCGCCTCGGCAAGGCCGGGCTGCTCGACCTCTACCTGGCGCTGGCCCCCTACGGCGGCCCGCTGGAGGGCGTGCGCGCGGCGAGCGTCGCGTATTTCGGGCGCGAGCCGGTCCGGCTGACCGCCGCGCAGGCGGCCCTGCTCGTCGCCCTGCCGCAATCGCCTGAGACCCGCCGTCCGGACAGGTTCCCCGAGCGCGCCCGCGCCGCCCGCGACCGGGTCCTGGCGGTGGCCGTCGCGCGGGGCATCCTCACGACGGCGGAGGCCGAGGCCGCCCGGGCCGAGCCGGTGCCGACGACGCGCAAGCCGTTCCCGATGCTCGCGGCGCACGCCGCCGAGGAGGCGGTGGCGGCCGATCCCGGTGCCGCCACGATCCGCCTCGCGATCGACGGGCGCCTGCAGGAGCGGCTGGAAACCCTGGCGGCCGAGCGCGCCGCCGCCGCCGGCCCGGACCTCTCGGCCGCGATCCTCGTCCTCGACAACCGCGACGGCCGGGTGCTCGCTCAGGTCGGCAGCGCCGGCTACTTGGACCCCGCCCGGCGCGGCGCCATCGACATGACCCTGGCGGTGCGCTCGCCCGGCTCCGCGCTGAAGCCCTTCGTCTACGCCATGGCCTTCGCGGACGGTCTCGCGCATCCCGAGACCCTGCTGGAGGATCGCCCGGCGCGCTTCTCGGCGAGCTACGCGCCGGAGAATTTCGACCTGACCTTCCAGGGCACGGTCACGGCCCGGCGGGCCCTGCAGCTCTCGCTGAACGTGCCGGCGGTCGAGCTGATGGACGCGGTCGGTCCCGCCCGCTTCATCGCCCGGCTGCGCGCCGCCGGGGCCGGGATCCAGCTCCCGCGGGAGGCGGCCCCGGGGCTGCCGGTCGCGCTGGGCGGCCTCGGCATCACGGTCACCGACCTCGCCCGGCTCTACGCGGGGCTCGCCCGCGGCGGCGCGGTTCCGGACCTGCTGCGCCGCGCCGACGGGGTCGCGGCCGAATCCCGGCACCGCGTCGCCGAGCCCGTGGCGTCTTGGTACGTCGCCGACATCCTGCGCGGGACACCGCCACCGGAGAACGCACTGCCGAACCGCATCGCCTACAAGACCGGCACCTCCTACGGGTACCGCGACGCCTGGGCCGCCGGCTTCGACCGCCACGCGACGATCGTCGTCTGGGCCGGGCGCCCGGACGGCGCCGCGGTGCCGGGGCTCGTGGGCCGCACCGTCGCGGCGCCGATCCTGTTCGACGCCTTCGCGCGCCTCGGGATCGAGCCCGAGCCGGTCCCCCAGCCGCGGGACGCGCTGGTGGTCGGGACGGCGGGCCTGCCGCCGCCGCTGCGGCACCTGCGGCGCGAGGCGGCCGAGGCGGCGGGACCGGCGCTGCGGATCGCCTATCCGCCGGACGGGGCGCGGATCGATCTCGGCCTCGCGGTGGACCGGCACGGCGCCGCGGCGGGCGGCCCGGGTCTCGCCCTCAAGGCCCTGGGCGGCGTGCCGCCGCTCACCTGGCTGGTCGACGGTCAGCCGGTCGTGCAGACGCCGCGGCGGAAGGCCGAGTGGGCCCCGGGGGGCGCGGGCTTCGCGCGGATCTCGGTCCTGGACGCGACCGGCGCCAGCGACAGCGTGTCCGTCCGCCTCGAGTGAGCCGACGGCGGGTTTCCTCGGCTCAGCGGCCGATCCCGAGGCCGCGCTGGGCGCCGGCCGGGCCGCGCGCCTCGCAGGATTCCAGCGCCGCGGCGAGGCGCGTCGCGCTGGCCGCGGACCCGTAAGACAGGCTGAGGACGGTGGAGAGGATCCCGACGCTCACGAGCACGCCGAGCGCGGCCGCGCCGAGCAGCACGGCGGCGATCAGCCGGTTGCGCCGCAGATCGGCCGTGAGCGCCTGAATGAGGTCCCGGTTGTGTTCGGCGAGACCGTTCCGCGCCGCCACCAGCTCGTTGTACATGTTCGTGATGGCGTTGGTGGACATGTACACCAGCAGCAGGTGGACGACGAAGTCGTCGTCCGTCGTGGTGTTGAGAGCGGCCGCGATCCGCACGGCGAGCTGACGCTCCCAGGGCTGGAGATCGCGGCCGTGGACCGACCGGTAGAACCGCTCGAGGTTGGTCACGGCCGGAGGGCATCCCGCCACGCCGCGTGAAAGTTGCGCCGCAGGCGGCGGCCCTCGACCCGCAGGCGCATCGGCGCGCTGTTCGCCAAGGCCTGCCAGGTCGTGTTCTGCACCCGCAGGGCCTCGATCAGCCGCTCGCCGATCCGCTCGATCTCGATGACGCGAAAGTTCGACTGCTTCCGCAGGGATCGCACGAGGTCGGACGATTCGAGATAGTCGAAATTGGTCGCCTGGGCGGTGTTCTTCGCCAGGATCGCCCGGTCGCACTCGATCAGCATGGGCCGGAGCTCGCGCAGGACCTCCAGGGCTGTGGGATCCACCGCGCCGGCCGCGACGACCACGGCGAGGCGGACATTCGCCTCCCGGCAGCTCTCCACGATGATCTCGGTGCACCGACGGGTCGTCTCGGTGTCGCCGGCCGGGAAGTCGACCACGACGAGGCGCTCGGCCGCCTCGGTCACGCGCTCGATCAGGTCCTGGCACAGGGTCGGGTCGACGCGGCCCGTGCTGTCCTCGGCGCGCAGCCGCTGCCGGATGGCGGTGATACCGGGACGGCGCGGGACGAAGTTGTCGCTGCCGGGCGTGGTCTCCTGCATGAGCGCCGTGTGGAAGTGCCGGTTGGCCGGGTCGGTGTCGATCGCCAGCACCGGACCGACCTCCGCGCAGAGATCGGCCACCTGGAGGGCGATGGTCGTCTTGCCGACGCCGCCCTTGCCGCCGAGGCAGAGCACGAGAACCTTCGCGGCGGCGCCCAGGAGATCGCGCTGGATGTCCTGGATCTCGTCCGGGCTGTACCAGGCCGGAACCTTGCTCTGCGTCGTGTCGGTCATGCGGTGTCTCCTTGCTGATACGCGCGGGGTGGCCGCCGGACGCGCGCTCCGCGCGCGGCACCGGGCTGCGGGATCTCGGGGGTTCACGGGCTCGGGCCGGGCCGCACGGCCCGCGTGGGCGGGACGCGGCGCGCGCCGGCTCGACGGCGCGCCCGGGATGCCGGTCGCATCACGCGCGGGATCCGGTCGTGCACGGGTCGCCAGAGGCGCGGCCGCCTCGTGCTCGAGGCCCGGATGCGGACGGCCGACGCTCGGGTTCCGCGATGACGTCCGTCGCCACGATCTGCACTCCGTTGCTGGACCCGCTTCGCCGACGGCTCCGGCCGCAAGTCTTCCTCGCCGCGGCCGAGGGCCATGCATGATCATGCTCGGACCTATGGAGGACGCAAGCCTCGAAAAATCGGATCTCTTCTCGACGAATGCTCTAGAATGAGATCGTTAATGAAAATTTATATTTATAAAATATGCAATTATGAGCGAAGTACGACTATTATATCTGGATGAACACACAACATCCCGGACATCGTCCGCAATTCGATCGATTCGGCCGGCCGGAATCCGCGCGGGTCACCTGGGATGCGGGCCTTGCCCGGCCCTGTCGGCGGTGACCCGGTCGTCACCGCGCCGCGGCGAGGGGCGCGAACACGTCGATGATGCCGTTCACCAGGATCTGGGTCCCGACGCATAGGAGCAGGAAGGCGAAGAGGCGGCCCATCACCCGGGCGCGGGCCGGGCCGATGAAGGCGACGACCCGGTCGGCGGAGGCGTAGAGAACCGCGACCGTGGCGGCGACCGCGAGGGCTGCCAGCGTGACGCCGATGTAGAAACCGAAGCGCTCCGCGTAGGCCTCCGGCCGGTTGGCCCCCAGGGTGATGGCGACCGCGATCGTCCCCGGCCCGGTGGTGAACGGGAGCGTCAGGGGGAAGAAGGCGATGTCGGAGAGGGGGCCGGGCGCCGGGTCGCCCGGCGGCTCCGCGGGGGCCGGGCCGCGGCCCGCCGACCCGGAGGCCTCGGCCTGCTTGCGCGCCTCCCGGGCCTCGGGCCGGTTCAGCTGGGTCCAGGCCGACGACATGACCACGAGGCCGCCGGCGATGCGCAGCGCACCCAGGGTGACGCCGAAGAAGTTCAGGATCGGCGTGCCCGCCCAGAGGGCGCCGAGCATCACCAGGGCGGCGTAGACGCCGATCCGGCGCGACAGCAGCACGCGCTCGGCGTGGCTGAAGGCGCCCGCCACCTGCGCGAAGATGAAGGCGCCCCCGACCGGGTTCACGATCGAGAACAGCGCGGACAGGGCGAGCAGGAACTGCTGGGTGGTGAAGTCGAGGCTCATCGGGGTCAACCCGGGGAGGGGGCCGGCACCAGCACCCGGGCCGGCGCGAGGCGGCGGGCGCGCCGCACCTGCTGGACGGCCACCGGCCGGTACAGCTGCTTCGTCGCGTCGACCACGTGCAGGCCCGCGAAGGGCAGGGACAGGCCGGTGCCGATCCACTCCCAGGCGGGCCCGGTGCGCAGCATCAGGCGCGAGCGGGCCGGCGGCATGTACAGGGTCTCGGCCCAGCTCACCGGCGAGAACAGCGTGTCGCGCATGAGCCGCCCGAGCTGCGAGCGGCTGTAGGGCTGGCCGTGGCCGAAGGGCGTCGCCTCCCGGCGGGCCCAGACGCCCCGGCGGTTCGGCACCACGAGGATCATGCGACCGCCCGGTGTCAGGGTGCGCCAGACCTCCTGCAGCAGCTCCGTCGGGCTCTCCACCGATTCGAGGGCGTGGACCAGGATGACCCGGTCGATGGCGGCCTCCGGCAGCGGCATCATGGTGGGATCGGCGAGCGCCGCGCAGGAGCGCCCGGTGCCCGGCCAGTTCACCACGCCCTGCGAGGCCGGCATGAAGGCGAGGGTGCGCTCGGCGATGCAGTGGACCGGCCCGAGATACGGCGTCGCGTAGCCGATCCCGAGGACGCGCAGCCCCGAGACCGAGCCGAGGAAGTCGTGGAGCGCGCGGCCGACCACGCGGTGCGTCGTGCGGCCCAGAGGGCTGGCGTAGAAGGCCCGCAAGCCGTTGACGTCGAGGCGCATGGAGGGACAGGAGATCGCGGACGGAACGGTCGTCGTAACCAATGGTGAGCCGCGCGCCGCGCGGCAAGCGCCGGAGGAACCTCGCCGGACCATCACCTGTTCACGGCAACAGATTTCGCGCCGCTTCGCGCCCGTTCGCGTTCTTGGGAGACCCCGTCCGATGGCCGCCGAGACCGAGATTCGCACCTTCCTCTGCCGCAGCGACAACATCGGCGTGCTGATCCGCGATCCGCAGACCGGCGCCTGCGCGGCGATCGACGTGCCGGAGGCCGGACCGGTCCTCCGGGCCCTCGACGAGACCGGCTGGCGGCTGACCGACATCCTCGTGACCCACCGGCACGCCGACCATGTCGAGGGTATCCCGGAGGTGAAGCGGGCGACCGGTGCCCGTGTGGTCGCCCCCGCCAGGGCCGGCGACGCGGTCCCGCAGGTGGACGTGACCGTGCGGGAGGGCGACACGGTCACGGTCGGCAGCCTCGGGGCGCAGGTCTGGGAGACGCCGGGCCACTGCGCCGACCACGTGACCTACTGGTTCGCGGAAGCCGGCCTCGTCTGCGCCGGCGACACCCTGTTCACCCTCGGCTGCGGGCGCGTGATGGAGAGCCCGCCCGAGACCCTCTACCGCTCCCTGCGGCGCTTCGACGACCTGCCCGACGCGACGCGGGTCTTCAGCGGCCACGACTACGTACTCTCCAACGCGCGCTTCGCCCAGGCGGCCGATCCGGACAACCCGGAGCTGAGGAAGCGCCTCGCCGAGGCCGAGCGCGCCCAGGCGGAGGGGCGGTTCCTCATCCCGTCGACCATGGGTGCGGAGCGAGCGACAAACCCGTTCCTGCGCAGCGGGCAGCCGGCCCTGGCGCGATCCGTCGACCTTCCGCCGGAAAGCGATCCCGAGTCGGTGTTCGTCGCCTTACGGGCGTGGAAGAACCGCTTCTGACGCAGGTGATAACGAGAAAAATTTGTTGCCTTCTCAAGGCAAACTGACACATAGGGGTGTTTAAGCGGTCCTAATCCGCTCAGGTAACCGGGCTCCCGGGGGGAAGCCGTAACGTCAACGCGAAGCGCCGGGACGCTTCAGCCGGTATGATGGGGGTCCGTCTCGCCCTACCACCTGTCCACTTCCCGCCTTCCGCTTCCTTTCCTCAAGCCAGAGTCCGACGGGTCCAAGGAGGAGGCGCTCAGCGCCAAGGCCAAGATCACCGTCGCCGACGCCGAATCCGGCACACTCCGCGAGAGCGGTGAGGCGGCCAGTCCCGCCCGCCCGCGGGCGCCGGTCGCGGCCGACGTGCGGCTCCTCGGGATCGCCACCGAGCACCTCTCGCGGCTCGGGCCCAAGCGCGTGACCGTCGTGGCCGTCGCCGCCGAGGCCGGCATGACGCACGCGAACGTGTACCGCTACTTCCCGTCGAAGGACGCGCTCCTCGACGCGGTGGCGGGCCGCTGGCTGCGCGAGGTCGAAGCCCGGCTCGCCGGCATCGCCGACGCGCCCGATCCCGCCGACGACAAGATCGAGCGCCTCCTGACCGCCCTCGCGACGGTCCAGCGGGACGCCCTGTTCGACGAGCCGAACCTGTTCGCGGTCCATCTCGACGCCACCGTCTCGGCACGGCCGATCGCCCGGCGGCACCGCGTGCGGCTGCGCAGCCTCGTCGAGCGCGTGGTCGAGGAGGGCATCACCTCCGGGATCTTCTCGGCCCGGGACCGGGAACGGGCGATCGCCTACATCTTCGACGCGAGCTACCGCTTCACGCATCCGCTGGCGATCCAGCACGATGCCGAGGTGCCGCGCGACCTGATCGAGGCCCGGTTCGGGGCCGTCATCCACGCGATCCAGCGGGTCCTGCGCTCCGGCATCCTCTGATCCTACGCGTACCCACAGGCTCTCTCGAAGGCCCGGACAGACCGTCCGGGCCTTCGTATTTCGTGCGCCCTCCCGCGCCGCACGCCGCCCGCCGCGACCCGAAATGACAGGATTCCAGATCTGTCATCGCGGCTTCGCGGCCGTCCCGCGCCAGGGTGCACTGCACCTAAAACACTCGCGACGTTGACGTTTCGGAGGCACCGTCGGGACGCTCGAGGGCGATCCGATGGCCCGGACGCGCCGCCCGCGCGGCCCTCATCGGGTTGAAGCCACGGTGCTTTTCGGCCACACAGCCGCGCAGATTTCAGAGTGGCGAATCCGGCCTCGGACCCTGACGGACGAGCGGCTCCGGCCTCGCGCAACGCATCACCGAAGTCGAACGCAGCGGAGACACATCCGACATGGCTCGCAACAAGATCGCGCTCATCGGCGCCGGCCAGATCGGCGGCACCCTGGCCCTTCTGGCCGGCCTCAAGGATCTGGGGGACGTGGTGCTGTTCGACATCGTCGACGGCGTGCCGCAGGGCAAGGCGCTGGACATCGCCGAGGCCGCCCCGGTCGAGGGCTTCGACGCGACCTACGCGGGTGCCAGCGACTACGCCGCCATCAAGGGCGCCGACGTGGTGATCGTGACCGCCGGCGTGCCGCGCAAGCCCGGCATGAGCCGCGACGACCTGATCGGCATCAACCTCAAGGTCATGCAGGCCGTCGGCGAGGGCATCAAGACCCACGCGCCGGACGCCTTCGTGATCTGCATCACCAACCCGCTCGACGCCATGGTGTGGGCGCTGCAGAAGTTCTCGGGCGTCCCGACCAACAAGATCGTCGGCATGGCCGGCGTGCTGGATTCGGCGCGCTTCCGCCACTTCCTCGCCGAGGAGTTCAAGGTGTCGGTGGAGGACGTCACGGCCTTCGTGCTCGGCGGCCACGGCGACGACATGGTGCCGCTGACCCGCTACTCGACGGTGGCGGGCGTGCCGCTGACCGACCTCGTCAAGCTCGGCTGGACCACCCAGGAGAAGCTCGACGCCATGGTCGACCGCACCCGCAAGGGCGGCGGCGAGATCGTCAACCTGCTCAAGACCGGCTCGGCCTTCTACGCGCCCGCCGCCTCCGCCATCGCCATGGCCGAGAGCTACCTGCGCGACAAGAAGCGGGTCCTGCCCTGCGCCGCCTACCTCGACGGCCAGTACGGCGTGACGGGCATGTTCATCGGCGTGCCGATCGTGATCGGTGCCAACGGCGTGGAGCGCGTGCTCGAGGTGACCTTCGACGCGGCCGAGAAGACCATGTTCGACAAGTCGGTCGCCTCGGTGACGGGACTCATCGAGGCCTGCAAGGGCGTCGACAGCAGCCTCGCCTGACCGGTAAGCGGATACCGGGCAGCGCGTAGCGGGTCGGAGATTCGAATCTCGATCACTCGATTTCTCTACGCGCCGCCCGCTGCCACCTATTCGCTCCTCCTTACGAGGCTCCGATGAATATCCACGAATATCAGGCCAAGGCCGTGCTGAAGGAGTTCGGCCTGCCCGTCTCCCGCGGCGTGGCCATCTTCAACCCGTCGGAGGCCGAGGCCGCCGCCAAGGAGCTCGGCGGCCCCGTCTGGGTCGTGAAGAGCCAGATCCACGCGGGCGGCCGCGGCAAGGGCACCTTCAAGGGCGCGCCCGAGGGCGCCAAGGGCGGCGTGCGCGTCACCAAGTCGATCGACGAGGTCAAGCAGTTCGCCGGCGAGATGCTCGGCCAGACGCTGGTGACCATCCAGACCGGCCCGGCCGGCAAGCAGGTCAACCGCCTCTACATCGAGGAAGGCGCCCAGATCGCCGAGGAGTTCTACCTCTCGATGCTGGTCGACCGCGCCACGGGCGGCGTCGCCTTCGTGGTCTCCACCGAGGGTGGCATGGACATCGAGGCGGTCGCCCACGACACGCCCGAGAAGATCCACACGATCGCGGTCGACCCGGCCACCGGCGTGATGCCCCACCACGGCCGCGCCGTCGCCAAGGCGCTGGGCCTGTCGGGCGCCCAGGCCAAGGAAGCGGCCGCGCTGACCGAGAAGCTCTACGCGGCCTTCGTGGCCAAGGACATGAGCCTCCTGGAGATCAACCCGCTGGTGCTGACCGCCGACGGGCACCTCAAGTGCCTCGACGCCAAGATGGCCTTCGATTCGAACGCCCTCTACCGGCACGCGGACATCATGGCGCTTCGCGACGAGACCGAGGAGGACGCCAAGGAGATCGAGGCGTCCAAGTACGACCTCGCCTACATCGCGCTCGACGGCACGATCGGCTGCATGGTCAACGGCGCCGGCCTCGCCATGGCGACACTCGACATCATCAAGCTCTACGGCGAGGAGCCGGCGAACTTCCTCGATGTCGGCGGCGGCGCCTCGGAGGAGAAGGTCACGGCGGCGTTCAAGATCATCACCGCCGACCCGAACGTGAAGGGGATCCTCGTCAACATCTTCGGCGGGATCATGAAGTGCGACGTGATCGCCAACGGCGTGATCGCGGCCGTGAAGGCGGTGGGCCTGCAGGTGCCGCTGGTGGTGCGCCTCGAGGGCACCAACGTCGAGCAGGGCAAGGCCATCATCCGCAATTCCGGCCTCAACGTCATCCCGGCGGACGACCTCGACGACGCCGCCCAGAAGATCGTCGCCGCCGTGAAGGGAGCCTGATCATGTCGGTGATGATCGACGCCAACACCAAGGTCATCTGCCAGGGCTTCACCGGCAAGAACGGGACCTTCCACTCCGAGCAGGCCATCGCCTACGGCACCAAGATGGTCGGCGGCACGAGCCCCGGTAAGGGCGGCTCCAGCCATCTCGGCCTGCCGGTCTTCGACACGGTCGCGGAGGCGCGCGAGGCCACCGGCGCCGAGGCCTCGGTGGTCTACGTGCCGCCGCCCGGCGCTGCCGACGCGATCTGCGAGGCGATCAGCGCCGAGGTGCCGCTGATCGTCTGCATCACGGAGGGCATCCCGGTGCTCGACATGGTGCGGGTGAAGCGGGCGCTGACGGGCTCGAAGTCGCGCCTCGTCGGGCCGAACTGCCCCGGCATCGTCACCGCCGGCGAGTCGAAGATCGGCATCATGCCGGCCAACATCTTCCGGCCCGGCTCGGTCGGCATCGTGTCCCGCTCGGGCACGCTGACCTACGAGGCGGTGTTCCAGACCTCCAATGCCGGCCTCGGCCAGACCACGGCGGTGGGCATCGGCGGCGACCCGGTGAAGGGCACAGAGTTCATCGACGTGCTGGAGCTGTTCCTCGCCGACCCGAAGACCGAGTCGATCGTGATGATCGGCGAGATCGGCGGCTCGGCCGAGGAGGAGGCGGCGCAGTTCCTCAAGGACGAGGCCAAGCGCGGGCGCAAGAAGCCGATGGTCGGTTTCATCGCCGGCCGCACGGCGCCTCCGGGCCGCCGCATGGGCCATGCCGGCGCGATCATCTCGGGCGGCAAGGGCGGCGCCGAGGACAAGATCGCCGCCATGGAGGCCGCGGGCATCCGCGTGTCGCCGTCGCCGGCCCGGCTGGGCTCGACGCTCGTCGAGGTGCTGAAGGGCTAAAGGCCCGCGCGCCTGCGTCGCGGCCATCGCAGGGCCGCGACGCCCATATCGGGCGTGCAGACGATCTCAGCGGGGCGGTCACCCGCCCCGTTTCGGTTCGAGGGCGCTCCGCCGCGCTGACGGGGAGCCCGGAGGGCAGGGGAGCCTGCCCGCGCGATCAGGATGGACGCACCATGGCACGCCAGGACGTGAACGAAGCGCTCCTCGAAACCTCGTTCCTGTACGGCGCCAACGCCGCCTACATCGAGGAATTGCAGGCGGCCTACGCCCGTAACCCGTCCTCGGTGGATCCGGAGTGGCAGACCTTCTTCAAGGGGCTCGGCGAGGACGAGACCCTGGTCGAGAAGAACGCCGCCGGCGCCTCCTGGGAGAAGCCGCACTGGCCGGTGCCGCTCAACGGCGAGCTGGTCTCGGCGCTCGACGGCAACTGGGGCGCCCTGGAGAAGGCGATCGGCGACAAGATCGTCGCGCGGGAAGCCAAGGAGCCCAAGCCCGGCAAGCCGCAGGACAGCGTCACCGCCACCACCGGCGTGTCGGTGGAGCAGGCGACCAAGGATTCGGTGCGGGCGATCATGCTGATCCGCTCCTACCGGATGCGCGGCCACCTGCACGCCAAGCTGGACCCGCTGGGGCTCGCGCCGCGGGGCGACCACGAGGAGCTGCACCCGCAGCATTACGGCTTCACCGAGGAGGCCGACTGGGACCGTCCGATCTTCCTCGACAACGTCCTCGGCCTGCAGTTCGGCACGATCCGCGAGATCGTCGGCATCCTGGAGCGGACCTACTGCCAGACGCTCGGCGTCGAGTTCATGCACATCTCGGATCCGGCCGAGAAGGCGTGGATCCAGGAGCGCATCGAGGGCAAGGACAAGGAGATCTCCTTCACCCCCGAGGGGCGCCGCGCGATCCTCAACAAGCTGATCGAGGCCGAGGGCTTCGAGAAGTTCCTCGACCTCAAGTACACCGGCACCAAGCGCTTCGGCCTCGACGGCAGCGAGGCGATGATCCCGGCGCTGGAGCAGATCATCAAGCGCGGCGGCGCGCTGGGCGTGCGCGAGATCGTGCTCGGCATGGCCCATCGCGGCCGGCTCAACGTGCTCACCAACGTGATGGCCAAGCCCTTCCGGGCGGTGTTCCACGAGTTCAAGGGCGGCTCGGCCTCCCCGGCCGAGGTCGAGGGCTCGGGCGACGTGAAGTACCACCTGGGCGCGTCCTCGGACCGCGCCTTCGACGGCAACAACGTCCACCTGTCGCTCACCGCCAACCCGTCCCACCTCGAGATCGTCGACCCGGTGGTGCTCGGCAAGGTCCGCGCCAAGCAGGACCAATGGGCCAAGCCCAACATCGAGCGCCGCACGGTGCTGCCGCTCCTGATCCACGGCGACGCCGCCTTCGCGGGCCAGGGCGTGGTGGCGGAGTGCTTCGGCCTGTCGGGCCTGAAGGGCCACCGCACCGGCGGCTCGGTGCACTTCATCATCAACAACCAGATCGGCTTCACGACCGATCCGCGCTTCTCGCGCTCCTCGCCCTACCCGTCCGACGTCGCCAAGATGGTCGAGGCGCCGATCTTCCACTGCAACGGCGACGATCCGGAAGCCGTCACCTTCGCCGCCAAGGTCGCGGTCGAGTACCGGCAGAAGTTCGGCAAGCCGGTCGTGATCGACATGCTGTGCTACCGCCGCTTCGGCCACAACGAGGGCGACGAGCCGGCCTTCACACAGCCGAAGATGTACCAGCGGATCCGCAAGCATCCCTCGGTGCTGGAGAGCTACGGCCGCAAGCTCGTCGAGAACGGCTCGGTCACCCAGGAGGCGCTCGACGCCCGCAAGGCCGAGTTCCGCGGGATGCTCGACAGCGAGCTCGACGTCGCCAACAACTACAAGGCCAACAAGGCCGACTGGCTCGACGGCCGCTGGTCCGGCGTGAAGGCCGTGCACGAGGACGTGGACGACCCGCGCCGCGGCCGCACCGCCGTGCCGGCCGGGACCCTGCAGGAGATCGGGCGCAGGATCACGCAGGCGCCGCCCGGCTTCCACCTGCACCGCACGATCCAGCGCTTCATGGACAACCGCGCCAAGGCGGTGGAGACGGGGGTCGGCATCGACTGGGCGACCGCCGAGGCCCTGGCCTTCGGGGCGACGCTCCTCGACGGCAACCGGGTCCGCCTGTCGGGTCAGGACGTGGAGCGCGGCACGTTCTCGCAGCGCCACGCGGTGGTGATCGACCAGGAGAACGAGCAGCGCTTCACGCCGCTCAACGCCATCCGCGAGGGGCAGGCCGCGATCGAGATCATCAACTCGATGCTCTCCGAGGAAGCGGTGCTCGGCTTCGAGTACGGCTACTCGCTCGCCGAGCCGAACGCCCTGGTCCTCTGGGAAGCCCAGTTCGGCGACTTCGCCAACGGCGCCCAGGTGGTGATCGACCAGTTCATCGCGTCCGGCGAGCGCAAGTGGCTGCGCATGTCGGGCCTCGTGCTGCTGCTGCCGCACGGCTACGAGGGCCAGGGGCCCGAGCACTCCTCGGCCCGCCTGGAGCGCTACCTCCAGGCCTGCGCCGAGGACAACATGCAGGTCGCCAACGTCACGACGCCGGCGAACTACTTCCACATCCTGCGCCGGCAGCTGAAGCGCGACTTCCGCAAGCCGCTGGTGCTGATGACGCCGAAGTCGCTGCTGCGCCACAAGCGCGCCGTGTCGAACCTCGACGCGCTCGCCGAGGGCTCGACCTTCCACCGCGTCCTCTGGGACGACGCCGAGGAGGAGGGCGCGCAGAACAAGCTCGTGCGCGACGACAAGATCCGCCGCGTCGTGCTGTGCTCCGGCAAGGTCTACTACGACCTGCTGGAGGAGCGGGAGAAGCGCGGCCTCAACGACATCTACCTGATGCGCGTCGAGCAGCTCTACCCGTTCCCCCTGAAGGCGCTGGCCAACGAGATGGCCCGGTTCCGCAACGCCGACGTGATCTGGTGCCAGGAGGAGCCCAAGAACATGGGCGCCTGGTCCTTCGTCGAGCCCTACCTCGAGTGGGTGCTCGGCCAGGCCGGCTCCGCGGTGAAGCGCGCCCGCTACGTCGGCCGTCCGGCCTCCGCCTCCACGGCGGTCGGCCAGATGTCGAAGCACCAAGCGCAGCTCCAGGCCTTCCTCAACGAGGCCCTGGCGGTCTGATCGTCCGGCCATGGCCTACTTCCTGCTCCGCCTGGAACCGCCCCGCCCGAGCTTCCCGTTCGACGCGACGGAGGCCGAGAAGGCGCTGTTCTCGGCGCATTCCGGCTACTGGATGGAGCAGGCGGCCGCCGGCATCGCCATCGCGGTCGGACCCGTCTTCGAGTCCGGCGGCACCTGGGGCCTCGCCCTGGTCGAGGCCGACGACGCGGCCCAGGCCGAGGCGCTCGGCGAAGCAGATCCCGTCCTGATGGCGCAGGCAGGCTTCCGGTACACCGTCTCGCCCGTTCCATCCCTGATCCTGCGGCGCTGACGTCGCGGCCCGACATCCAGAGGAGGCCCCCCCGCGGGGCAGAAGAGAGCATGGCAACCGACATCCTCGTCCCGACCCTCGGCGAATCCGTGAGCGAGGCCACGATCGGCCGCTGGTTCAAGAAGCCCGGCGACACGGTCGCGGCCGACGAGCCGATCGTCGAGCTCGAGACCGACAAGGTCACCCTGGAGGTGAACGCCCCGGCGGCCGGCGAGCTCGGCGAGATCCTGGTCAAGGACGGCGAGACCGTGGAGCCCGGTGCCCTGCTCGGCTCGATCGTCGAGGCCGGAGCCGGCGGCGGCACGGCCAAGAAGGCCGCCCCGAAGGAGAGCGCCGAGACCAAGGCCGAGAGCCGGAGCGAGGCCCCGAAGGCCGCCGCGCCCGCGAAGGCCGAGGCCCCGGCCCAGGAATCGTCCGCCGGCTACGGCAACCACGGCGATGCCGCCGCCCCCGCGGCCCAGCAGCGCCCGGTCGGAGACAACGGCCCGGCGGTGGCCAAGCTCGCCCGGGAATCGGGTGTCGACCCGTCGTCGGTGAGCGGGTCCGGCAAGGACGGACGCGTCACGAAGGGGGACATGCTCGGCGCCATCGCCAAGGGGCCGGCCCCGTCGGCGCCCGCCAAGGAGGCCCGTCCGACCCTGCCGCGCGCCCCCTCGGCGCCGGACGACGCCGCGCGCGAGGAGCGCGTGCGCATGACGAAGCTGCGCCAGACCATCGCGCGCCGCCTGAAGGACGCGCAGGACACCGCGGCGATGCTGACGACGTTCAACGACGTCGACATGTCGGCCGTGATGGCGATGCGCAGCCAGTACAAGGACATCTTCGAGAAGAAGCACGGCACGAAGCTCGGCTTCATGGGCTTTTTCACCAAGGCGGTGATCGGCGCCCTCAAGGACGTGCCGGCGGTCAACGCCGAGATCGACGGGCAGGACCTCGTCTACAAGAACTACTACCACATCGGCATCGCGGTCGGCACCGATAAGGGTCTCGTCGTGCCGGTGGTGCGCGACGCCGACGACCTGTCGATCGCCGGCATTGAGAAGAAGATCGCCGGCTTCGGCAAGAAGGCCCGCGACGGCAAGCTCTCCATCGAGGAGATGCAGGGCGGCACCTTCACGATCACCAACGGCGGCATCTACGGCTCGCTGATGTCGACGCCGATCCTCAACGCGCCGCAGTCGGGCATCCTCGGCATGCACCGCATCGAGGAGCGCCCGGTGGTCCGCGCCGGCAAGATCGAGGCGCGGCCGATGATGTACCTCGCCCTGTCGTACGACCATCGCATCGTCGACGGTAAGGAGGCCGTGACCTTCCTGGTGCGGGTCAAGGAGGCGCTGGAGGATCCGGCGCGCCTCGTGCTGGACCTCTGAGGCAGCCATGTCGAGCGCTGAGAACAGGGTCGCGATCGTCACGGGCGGCAGCCGCGGCATTGGCCGCGCGGTGGCGCTCCTCCTGGCGGAGCGCGGCTACGCCGTCTGCCTGAGCTACGTGTCGGACGCCGCCGCCGCGCAGGGCGTGGTGGACGCGATCGCGGCCAAGGGCGGACGGGCGCTCGCCGTGAAGGGCGACGTCGGCAACGAGGCCGACGTCATCGCCCTGTTCAAGGCGGCCGACGGCCTCGGCCGCCTCGCGGCGCTCGTCAACAATGCCGGCGTGGTCGACGTGAAGTCTGACGTCGCCGACATGAGCGTCGCCCGCTTGCAGCGCATGATGACCACCAACGTGGTCGGCAGCTTCCTGTGCGCGCGGGAGGCGGTGCGGCGCATGTCGATCAAGCGCGGAGGGGCAGGGGGCGCGATCGTCAACCTGTCCTCGGTGGCGGCGCGCCTCGGCGGCCCCGGCCAGTTCGTGGACTACGCGGCCTCCAAGGGCGCCATCGACTCGCTGACGATCGGGCTTTCCCGCGAGGTCGCCGCCGACGGCATCCGCGTCAACGCGGTGGCGCCCGGCATCATCGCCACCGAGATCCATGCCAGCGGCGGCGAGCCGGACCGGGTCGAGCGTCTCGGCCCCGGCGTCCCGATGAAGCGGGCCGGCACCGCCGAGGAGGTGGCCGCACCGATCGTGTGGCTCCTCTCGGACGAGGCCTCCTACACCACGGGCGCCATCCTCGACATCGGCGGCGGCCGCTGAGGCCAAGCCCCACCTGACATTCCCTGCCCGTCTCGCACGCGGCACGACCGAGCGGAAGCGAAGCCTCATGTCCTACGATCTCGTCGTCATCGGCACCGGCCCCGGCGGCTACGTCTGCGCGATCCGCGCGGCGCAGCTCGGCCTGCGGACCGCGGTGGTCGAGAAGCGCGCGACGCACGGCGGCACCTGCCTCAATGTCGGCTGCATCCCGTCCAAGGCCCTGCTGCACGCGTCCGAGGCCTTCGAGGAGGCCAACACGCACTTCGCCGATCTCGGCATCGACGTCGGCACGCCGAAGTTCGACCTCAAGAAGATGATGGCCTTCAAGGCGGAGGGCGTCGCCGGCAACACCAAGGGCGTCGAGTTCCTGCTCAAGAAGAACAAGGTCGACACCTTCCACGGCACCGGCCGGATCGCCGGCGCCGGCCGCGTCGAGGTCATCGCCGAGGACGGCGGCAACCAGATGCTCGAGACGAAGAGCATCGTCATCGCGACCGGCTCGGACGTGGCGCGCCTGCCCGGCGTCACCATCGACGAGAAGGTCGTGGTCTCCTCCACCGGCGCCCTGGAACTCGACCGGGTGCCGAAGAAGCTCCTCGTCATCGGCGCCGGCGTGATCGGGCTGGAGCTGGGTTCCGTCTGGCGCCGGCTCGGCTCCGAGGTGACCGTGGTCGAGTATCTCGACCGGGTGCTGCCGGGCATGGACGGCGAGGTCGGCAAGCAGTTCCAGCGGATCCTGACGAAACAGGGCATCGCCTTCAGGCTGTCCACCAAGGTGACGGGCGTCGAGGTCGGCAAGAAGGGCGGCGCGACGGTCACGGTCGAGCCGGCCGCGGGCGGCGCGGCGGAGACGCTGCAGGCTGACGTGGTCCTCGTCTGCATCGGCCGGACGCCCTACACGGAAGGCCTCGGCCTCGACACGGTCGGTGTCCAGCGGGACGACAAGGGCCGGATCCTCACCGATTCCCACTACGCCACCAACGTCACCGGCATCTACGCCATCGGCGACGTGATTGCCGGCCCGATGCTCGCCCACAAGGCCGAGGACGAGGGCGTGGCGATCGCCGAGATGCTGGCCGGCCAGTCCGGCCACGTGAATTACGGCGTGATCCCGAACGTGGTCTACACGTTCCCGGAAGTCGCCTCGGTCGGCAAGACCGAGGAGGAGTTGAAGAAGGACGGCGTGGCCTACAACGCCGGCAAATTCCCCTTCACGGCCAATGGCCGGGCCAAGGCGAACGGCACCACCGACGGGTTCGTGAAGGTGCTGGCCGACGCCCAGACCGACCGGGTACTCGGCGTGCACATCGTGGGCGCGGATGCCGGCAACCTGATCGCCGAGGTGGCGGTCGCGATGGAGTTCGGCGCCTCGTCGGAGGACATCGCCCGCACTTGCCACGCGCACCCGACGCTGACCGAGGCCGTCAAGGAAGCCGCGCTGGCGGTCAACAAGCGCGCCATCCACGTCTGACGGGCCAAGGCCCACGGCTGCGCGGATTGCTACCTCGGCGGGCTCGACCGCCTGCGCGAAGGCCCCCTCTCCCATGCGGGAAAGGGGGCCTTCGCGTTCCGTCACACACCGCGCGCCTCGAACCTGACTGGCCCGCAGAGCGACGGCCCGGCGCGGGGTCAGGCGATCTTGCGCCTGGAATTCGGCAGGTCGGCGATCCGCAGCAGCGCGCTCGGCGCGGGCGGGGCCGTCAGGGCGTTCAGCAGATACGGCCGACGCAGGCCCAGCGCGTTGTGCAGGGCGAGGTCGATGTCGCGGGCGTAGAACGGCATCCGCAGCACGGCGTCGACGCCGAAGTAGCGGCCGGCCTGTGCGACGGGCTCCAGCTCGGACGTGGTCAGCAGGGTGATCCGGGTCGGGAGGCCGAGGGGCTGGATCTGGCAGGCCAGTTCGAGCCCGTCGATGCCGCCGAGCTTCACGTCGATGAAGGCGAAGTCGTAGGCGGCGAGCTTCAGCTGCTTGAGGGCGTGGCGGCCGTCATCCGTCTCGTCGAGCTCGATCGCGAACCCGCTGCGCGCCACGACGCGGCTGATGGCCGACCGCCCGGCCGGAGTCGAGCAGGCGAGCAGGGCCCGGGTCGGTGCGCGACGGCGGGCATCCGCGTGGAGCAGCGGCTCGATATGGCTCGGGTCGAGGGGCGTCTTCAGGACTTCGTAGGCGCCGAGGCTCGTGGCGATCTCCTGCCAGTGCGGCAGCACGCGGGTCGCCACCAGCACCAGGCAGGGGGGCTCCGCACCCGCCCGGCGCGCGACGGCGACGGCTTCGGGGCCGCTGAGATCGTCGAGCTGCATTCCCACGAAGGCCAGGGTGGGACGGTGGCGGAGGAGGATGTCGCAGAGCGCCTGACCCGAGGTCGCCTCATCGATCACCGCGCTGGGATCGAATCGCAGGACGATCTCTCTCAGGGAGACGCGGCGGCCCGGATCGCAATCCGCGATTACGACACGTGCCGGCGCCCTCCCATCCTGAAGATCCATGACGCCCGCCCAACCCCATCCCGTTCGTTGCCCATATTGGCTGAAGATCGTGACGAAGCTCTTAAAGAGCGGGATTCTGCACTGGGCGAACCGGAAGACGCGCCTATAGACGATGATGAAGGCTCTCGAAGTCGAAGTTTTTAGCAATCTTGCTCAATGGCCAGCCCGCGGATGGGCCGCCGCGTAGGCACTCATGAGGCGGGCGGCGTCGACCTGCGTGTAGAGCTGCGTCGTGGAGAGCGAGGCGTGGCCCAGGAGTTCCTGGATCGCCCGGAGTTCGCCCTGGCGCGCCAGGAGATGGGTTGCGAAGGAATGCCGCAGGGCGTGCGGTGTGGCGCTCTCGGGCAGGCCCAGGGCGCCGCGGGCGCGCGCGACCGTGTACTGGATGATGCGCGGCGAGAGCGGGCCGCCCCGGGCACCGAGAAACAGCGGTCCCTCCGGCGGCAGCGGCAGGGGACAGGCGGCGACGTAGTCCGCCACGGCCTGCGCCACGACGGGCAGGATCGGCACCATGCGCTGCTTGCCGCCCTTGCCGAGCACGGTGACCTGATCGACCCCGGGCAGGGGTGCGTCACGGCGGGTCAGGCCCAGGGCCTCGGAGATGCGCAGCCCCGCGCCGTAGAGCAGCGCCAGCACGGCGGCGTCCCGGGCGAGGACCCAGGGCTCCCGCTCCTCGCCGGCGCGGATCGCGGTATCGGTCAGCGCCACCGCGGCGGAGACGGGCAGGGGACGGGGAAGCCGCCGCGGGACCTTGGGCGAGCGCACACCGCCCAGGGCCGAGACGGTGCCGAAGCCCTCCCGCTCGAGGAAGCGCGCGAAGGAGCGCAGACCCGCCAGCATGCGCATCAGCGAGCGCCCGGAGACCTCGTCGGCCCGGCGCGCGGCCATGAAGCCGCGGATGTCCCGCACCTTGAGCCCGATCAGCATCGGGATCGTCGGCGTCCCCTGACGGGACGCGAGGTGGTGGAGGAACTGCCGGAGGTCGCGCCCGTACGCCTCGACGGTGTTGGACGACATCCGCCGCTCCCGCGCCAGCGCCTCGATCCAGGCGAGGACGGCGTCGCGGAGGCGGGCGTCCCCCGGAAACAGCAGCCGGTCGCCCTGGGTCTCGCGGGTGCTCGCATGCGTGCTCATGGCGACACTCGACCGAATCCTCCTTGCCGGGAGCTTAATGCCGGTCGCAATCCGTCCCCGGCGCCGGGCTCGTCCCGCGCGGCGCGCCGTGCCAAGCTGACGCAATGACCCTCCTCGCCTACGCGGCCGCCGCCCTCGCCGAGATCGCCGGCTGCTTCGCATTCTGGGCCTGGCTGCGGCTCGGGCGGTCGGCCTGGTGGGCGCTGCCGGGCCTCGCCTCGCTGGCGGCCTTCGCGGCCCTCCTGACCCTCGTGGACAGCCCCGCGGCGGGGCGCGCCTTCGCGGCCTACGGCGGCGTCTACGTCGCGGCCTCGGTCCTGTGGCTGTGGCTCGCGGAGGGTCAGCGGCCCGACCGGTGGGACCTCGCGGGCAGCGCGGTCTGCCTCGCCGGAACGGCGCTGATCCTCCTCGGTCGCCGGGGGTGAGTTCGACCCGGCACCGTGCCGGGCCGGCCACGGCCGACCGCTTCCGCGTTCGGAACCTTGGTGAAACCAAGCGTTCACGATACGTACGGCAGCCTCGGGCCGTTCACCGAGCCGTGGAGCCCCATGACCAGCGCCGTCCGCATTCTCGGGATCGACCCCGGACTCCGCCGCACCGGCTGGGGCCTGATCACCGCGCAGGGCACGAAGCTCACCTACGGCGATTGCGGGGTCGTGACCTCGGACGGGGAGCTTCCGCTGGCCCTGCGCCTGCGGGAACTGTTCGAGGGGATCGGCCGCGTCGTCGAGGCCGTGCGGCCCGACGAGGTCGCCGTGGAGGAGACCTTCGTCAACAAGGACGCCCAGGCGACGCTCAAGCTGGGCCATGCGCGGGCGATGGCGCTGCTCGTGCCGGCCCTCGCCGGACTGCCGGTGTTCGAGTACGCCCCCAACCTCATCAAGAAGACCGTCGCGGGCTCCGGCCACGCCGAGAAGGTGCAGATCCAGGCGATGGTCCGCTTCCTTCTGCCGAAGGCCGAGTTCCGCGTCGCGGACGCCGCCGACGCGCTGGCCATCGCGATCACCCATGCCAGTCACCGGGACGCCCACGCCCTGCGGCAGGCGCATCTGCCGGGGGGCAAGCGCCGCTCGCTCACCGGTCAGGCGGCCGCGGGACAAGGGCTCGAGGGGAAGGGCTTCTCGGCCGCCGCGGCCGCGCGTATCGAGGCCGCGCTGGCGAAACAAGGCTGACGGGATCGGGAAGAACTTGGTGGGGGAAGTAGGACTCGAACCTACGAAGCTTACGCAGCGGATTTACAGTCCGCCCCCTTTGCCGCTCGGGACATTCCCCCAAGGCGGGCATCGCCCGCGGCGCCCTTATGGTGAGGGGTGGGCCGGGTGTCAACGCTTATGGTGGACCGATCCGCCTCGCCGGACGCGACAATCGTGGAGAGCGGGGCGGTTTCGCTCGGCGTCGCCGCGATCCGGGCGGCCGCGCTTGCAGAGTCGACCCTCTTCCGGCCTCGCGGTGCCCGCGGCTCCGCCATTGGGACGAAAACGCGAACGTTCCGCGACTCCGGGGATTCACAAAGGAATCCGGATCGGCCACGGTGTGGCGATGTCGCCCTGCTTCGCCGGCCCTTGACCCGTCCCGCCCCGTCCCTGCGGTCGCACCAGCGCACGCTGATGGCCCTGGTCGCGGCCATGGCGAGCGGGGAGGCGGCCCATGTCCGGAAGATCCTGGCGGCGGTCACGCCGGGCGGGGGCAAGTCGCTGCTGCCGGTCATCGCCGCGCACCGGCTGATCGAGGCGGGGCTCGTCGAGCGCGTGGTCTGGGTGGTGCCGCGGGATTCCCTGCGGCTGCAGGCCGAGGAAGCCTTCGCCGACCCGCTGTGGCGCGCGGCCTTCGGGCACGCCCTCAGCGTCCGGGCCGCCGACAACGAGCGCGACCCGGCGCGGGGTCTGGCCGGCTACGTCACCACCTATCAGGCGGTCGCCGCCGCCCCGGCGCTCCACCTCGCGGAGGCGCGGGCGCACCGCACCCTGCTGGTGGTCGACGAGGTTCATCACCTGCCGGCCCCCGGTCGCCCGGGCGCCGACGAAGCCTCCGCGGAGGATGCCGAGGCGGGGGCGTGGTCCCGCGCGATGCTGCCCGTCATGGAGGCGGCGACCGTGCGCCTGTACCTGTCCGGGACGCTGGAGCGGGCGGACGGGCGGCGGATTCTCGGACTGCCCTACCAGCCCGCCGCGCCCGGCCGCGGACCGGAACTCGATCTCGACGCCCCCGGCCTCGCGGTCATCGGCTACTCGCGGGCGCAGGCGCTGGCCGAGCGGGCGGTGCTGCCGGTGACGTTCGGCGCCATCGACGGCGAGGCGAGTTGGCTGGAGGGCGGCCGGATCGCGGGCGACAGCCCGCGCGTCGGGCCGCACCGGCTCGGCGCGGGCTCGGTCCGGATCACCACCCGGCCCGCGCTGTTCACCGCCCTGCGGACCGGCTTCGCCCGCGACCTTCTGAGCGAGGCGTTCTTCGCCACCAAGCGCCTGCGCGCCCGGCGCCGGGCCGAGCGCGATCTCCCGCCCGGCGATCCCGCCCGGGGGCTCGGCAAGCTCCTCGTGGTGGCGCCCGATCAGGCGAGCGCGCGGGCCTATCTCGCGACCCTGCGGGACTGGATGCCGGCCGGGCAGGGCGCGCGCGATGTCCGTCTCGCGACCTCCGGCCAGGGCGACGCCCACGCGGCTCTGGCAGCGTTCCGGCTCACGCCGGAACCGGCCGTGCTGGTGACGGTGGCGATGGCGTACGAGGGGCTCGACGCCCCGGAGGTCGCGGTGGTCGCGGCCCTGACCCATATCCGCTCCCGGCCCTGGCTCGAGCAGATGCTCGCCCGGGCCACCCGGGTCGATCCCCATGCCGGCCCCTACGACGGGCAGCAGGCGCTGATCTTCCACCCCGACGACCCGCTCTTCGCGCGGTTCCGCCTCGAACTCGAGACCGAGCAGGGCAGCAGCGTCCGGCCGCCCCGCGAGCGGCCGGCGAGCGCCGTCGTGCCCGAGCGGACCCGCTGGCGCGACGACGAGCCGGGCGGGATCACGCCCCTGGAGAGCAACGCGATCGGGATGCGCTACGCCCTGCTGCGCCCGCGCCTCCCCGAACCGGTCGCCGCGGCGCCCGCGCCCGAACCGCCCTCCGTCACCGAGCGGACCCTGCGCCAGCGGCTCGCCGCCGCGGTGGCCGCCCAGGCGGTCGAGGACGAGACCTCGCTGCGCGTGCCCCGCGGCGGCAATCTCGCCCACCGCTACAACGCCGTTCTCAAGCGCGTGCTCGGCAAGGGCCGCGCGACCATGACCCTCCCGGAGCTGGAGGCGGCCCTGTCGTGGCTCGAGCGCAACCGCCTCTCCGACCATCTCGACCGCCTCGACGGCGATGCCCGCTACGCGTGGTCGGCCCGGCAGCGCCGCGGGCGCTGGCAGCCGGAGCGCGCCGCCGGCCGCTGAAACGCCCGGGAAGGAGACAGCCGTGACCGAGAGCCTCCCCGCCGCCTTCGCCGCGACACTCGCCGCGTCCGAGCCGCCGAGCGTCTGGGACGCCCCGCTCGCCGCGCTCTGGTGGCTCGCCCGGGATGCGTCCGGCCTGGCCTCCGCCGCCTGGGAGCGGGCGCACCGCCTCGTCCAGGACGCCGGCGGGTCCGACGCGGCCTGGGTCCACGCCCATCTCCACCGGGTCGAGGGCGACGACGGCAACGCGCGCTACTGGTACGCCCGCGCGGGCCGCCCGGTCCCGGACGGCACGCTCGCGGAGGAGCGGGCCGCGCTCGTCCTCGCCCTCTGGCCGAGGTCGTGATCGCTCCGGGCCGCGCCGCGCCGACCGTCCCGAGCCTGCCGGATCGCGGAACGCCAAGGCTCACAGCCAGTTGAATGGCCGCCCGGCGCGGAGATCGGGCCTCGATTATCGGAGCGGATCCATGAGCCTCCTCGGCAGCATCGTCAGCAAGATCCTCCATCCGTTCGGGGGCGGCGCCGCGGACGCCGCCCCCGCGCCCAACGCCGGCTCCGGCGGCTCGGCCGGCACGAGCACGCCCTCCACGTCGGCCCCCGGCTCGGCCGGCGGCAGCGAGCCCGTGGACGTCGCGGCGGTGCTCACCGGCCTCGCCGAGAAGAACCCGCAGACGCTCGACTGGCGGCACTCGATCGTCGACCTGATGAAGCTGCTGGGCCTCGATTCCGGCCTCGCCGCGCGCAAGCAGCTCGCCGACGAGCTCCACTACACCGGCGACAAGGACGATTCGGCCAGCATGAACATCTGGCTGCACAAGCAGGTCATGCAGAAGCTCGCCGAGAACGGCGGCAAGGTTCCGGACGATCTGAAGCACTAGGTCATCGAGTCCGGGATCGACGAGGCTCGCCGCGGACGGTCTCGACCGGCGCCGCGGCGAGATCGCTTCTTGACCACGTGGTGCGCCGGCGGTGCGCACCGGCGGCGACACTTGCGGAGAGGGCCTTGCGGCGCCTCCGTGTTTATCGATCACATGACCCGCGTCACGCAGCGCCGAATCAGGCGGCGCCGAGGAGCGAACGGTCATGGAGACCCCGACCGGGGACCACAGCGGCGCCTTTGAGGCGTCCCCTCTCGCCACGATCGCCGCGGCGGTCGCCCGCGGTGAAGTCGCGCGCATCGCCGCGCTGGCGCCCGGCCTGGATCTCTCCGTCCGCGGCGGCCGGAACCTCACCCTGCTCGAATGGGCGATCTGGAACGCGCGGCCGCGCGCGCTGTCGGCCCTGCTCGACGCGGGGGCGGACCCGTCTGTGCCGGGGCTCGATCAGGAGACCGCGCTGCACATGGCGGCGATGGTCGAGGATCCGACCTACCTGGAGATCCTGCTGCGCCACGGCGCGCCGGTCGACCCGGTGAGCCCGCGCGGTCAGTGGACGCCGCTGTTCCGCGCCGTACAGAACCGGCGCGAGGCGCAGATCGCGCTGCTGCTGCGGGCCGGTGCGGACCCGAACCGGGTCGACGCCACCGGCAACTCGCTGCTCCACGTGGCGGCACAGGTCGGCGCGGCCAATCCCTGGGTGCTGAGGCTGCTCGAGGCCGGGATCGACCCGACCCTGCGCAACGCGCAGCGAAAGACCTTCCAGCCGTACTTCTTCACCACCCCCGAGCGCCTGCTGAACGATTCCGGGCGCGAGACCCGCGCTGCGGTCCGCGCGTGGCTCGCCCGCAGCGGCGTGCCGGCGGATCCGGAAGGCTGACGGCCCTCTCCGACGCCGATCCGCGTCAGCGCCCGGTGCGGACCCGGGTCCAGAGGCGGGTGACGAAGCGCTGGGTGCGGTCGTCCCAGGCGGTGTTGATGGACAGGCGCTGCATCGTCGCCTCGTCCGGGTAGATGCCGGGATTGCTCAGGATCTCGGGCTTCACGAACTTCTTCGCCGCGAGGTTGCCGCTGGCGTAGGAGACGAAGTTGGTGTTGGCCGCCGCCACCTCGGGCCGCATCATGTAGTCGATGAAGGCCAGCGCCTCGGCCGGGTGGGCAGCATCCTTCGGGATCGCGAAGGTGTCGAACCACATGAGCGCGCCTTCCTTCGGCACGACGTAGGCGATGTCGATCCCGTTCTTGGCCTCCTCGGCGCGGCGCTTGGCCTGCATGATGTCGCCCGAATAGCCGACGGCCAGGCAGATATCACCGTTGGCCAGCGCCTGGATGTATTCCGACGAGTGGAACTTCCGCACGGCGCCGCGCACCTTGTAGAGGGCGTCGGTCACCAGGGTCATGTCGTCCCAGCGCTTGGAATCCGCCTTGGCGCCGAAGGCCGGGAGCATGCTGGGGATCAGGTCCTCGGGGCTGTCGAGCACCATGATCCCGCACTCCTTCAGCTTGTTGGCCGAAGCGGGATTGAGGACGACGGACCACGAATTGACCGCCGCGCCGGCGCCCAGGCGCTCGCGCACCGCGGCGACGTTGTAGCCGATGCCAGTCGTGCCCCACATGTAGTCGACCGCGTAGGTGTTGCCGGGATCGTAGGCCGCCAGCCGGCTGGTCACCTCGGGCCAGAGGTTGCCGAGGTTCTTCAGCTTCGACTTGTCGAGGGGCAGGAACGCGCCGGCCCGGATCAGCCGCTGCAGGTACGGTCCCGACGGCACGACGATGTCGTAGCCCGACCGGCCCGCGAGCAGCTTGGTCTCCAGGATCTCGTTGTTGTCGTAGGTGTCGTAGACGACCTTGATCCCGGTCTCGCGGGTGAAGGCCTCGAGCACCTGCGGGTCGATATAGTCCGACCAGTTGTAGATGTTGACGACCCGCTCCTCGGCGGCCGGTGCCGGCCGCACGAGGGGCAGGACTGCCAGGAGCCCTCCCGCGAGGACGGCTGCGGCCGCCGCCAGGACGGTCCGACGCGGGCCGATCACCGGCTCCTCGCGGCCACGATCACGATCTCGACCAGGTACTCCGGCGCGGCGAGCTTGGCCTCGACGGTGGCGCGGGCCGGCGCGTTCTCCGGGGACACCCAGGCGTCCCAGGCGGCGTTCATCTCCGCGAACGTCGCGATGTCGGCGAGGTAGATGGTGGCCGAGAGGATCCGCGCCTTGTCGCTGCCGGCCGCGGCGAGCAGCCGGTCGATCTCCGACAGGATCTGCTGGGTCTGGATCGTGACCCCGGTGCCGACCGTGTCGGACGCGACCTGCCCGGCGAGGTAGACCATGTCGCCGAAGGTTACGGCCTGCGACATCCGCTTGCCCGGCTCGATCCGCTGAATGTCCATACCCGTCTCCACATCCTCGAGAACCGGCGTATCTGCCGCCGCACCGGCCCGGCCGTAAAGGGCCGCGCGCACACGCGCCGCGGGAACCCGAGGAAAATCGTCATCGGCGGTCGGGGTGCGGGCAACCGTCGCGGGCCTCGAAGCGTTCTGCCGCCATCGACAATCACGCCTTGGGGTCAGTCATGGGTATTCTCTGGACCATCATCATCGGGTTTCTCGCCGGCGTCATCGCCAAGTTCCTCATGCCGGGCCCGAACGAGCCCGCCGGCTTCATCCTGACCACGATCCTCGGCATCGTCGGCGCCTTCGTGGCGACCTTCCTGGGCCAGGCGATCGGCTGGTACGGGCCGAACCAGGGCGCGGGCTTCATCGGCGCCATCGTGGGGGCCGTAGTCGTGCTGTTCATCTACGGCCTGATCGCCGGCCGCCGCACCACCACCTACTGACCCGTCCGGCAGGTCCGGATACGACGAGGGGCGCCCCGCGGGGCGCCCCTTTCTTTTGACCGACGCATTCCGGTAGCGAGTCTCAACACAGCGCTCTCCGTCATCACGAGCGCAGCGACGTGACCCAGGGCAGCGCGACGATGTCGAACGTCGCGCTGCCTGGATTGCTTCGCTGCGCTCGCAAAGACGGAGGCGCCGAAGCCCTCCGAGGGCTGAGGCTCAGAGATGCTCGGACGCGGCCTTCACGGCGCAGTGGCCGGTGGCGCCGCGCACGGCGAGGCCCACGCCGACCACGAGGGCCAGCAGGCTCAGGAGCTTGTTGGGACGGGGCTGCGCGGCAGCGGCGGCGATGCCGAGGCCCAGCGCCACCGAGACGGCGCGCTCCGTCGTCGACAGGTTCGGCTGCCCGCTGAAGATGTCGTGCATCATGTCGTTGGCCATGAGGGTCTCCAATTGGGAAGTCGCGGGGGAACGCGGCACCCGGCGCCCCGTTCCCGGCCGACGACCGGTGTGACCCGACCTCGACGGGGCAACAAAAAGGGCGCGGCCCCGGAGGACCGCGCCCGTCTAAGACATCCCCGCCGACCGAGGCCGGCGCGGGCGTCCCGCGTGCTTACTCGCCGGCCTCGCGGCGGCGCTCGCCACGGTGGCGGCCGCCCTCGCGGGGCTCGCGCGGCTCGTCGCCGCGCTCGGCCCGGTCGGCGTCGCGCTGAGCCTTTACCTTCTCGGTGACGTCCTCGCCGGTCTGCTGGTCGACGACCTTCATGGACAGGCGGATCTTGCCGCGGTCGTCCTGACCGAGGAACTTCACCTTGACCTTGTCGCCTTCCTTGACGACGTCCGTCACCTTGGCGACCCGGTTCGCGGCGAGCTCCGAGATGTGGACGAGGCCGTCCTTGGCGCCGAAGAAGTTCACGAAGGCGCCGAACTCCATGCACTTCACGATCGTGCCGTCATAGATCACGCCGACCTCCGGCTCCGCCACGATCGAGCGGATCCAGTTGTAGGCCGCCTTGATCGCCTTGCCGTCGGCCGAGGCGATCTTCACGACGCCCGTGTCCTCGATGTTGATCTTGGCGCCGGTCTTCTCGACGATCTCGCGGATCACCTTGCCGCCGGTGCCGATCACGTCGCGGATCTTGTCCGTCGGGATCTGCATCGTCTCGATGCGCGGCGCGTACTCGCCGAGCTCCGGACGGGCCGCCGTCAGCGCCTTGGCCATCTCGGCCAGGATGTGGGCGCGGCCGTCCTTCGCCTGGGCGAGGGCGATCTTCATGATCTCCTCGGTGATGCCGGCGATCTTGATGTCCATCTGGAGCGAGGTCACGCCCTCGTCCGTGCCGGCCACCTTGAAGTCCATGTCGCCGAGGTGATCCTCGTCGCCGAGGATGTCGGACAGAACCGCGAAGCGCTCACCCTCCAGGATGAGGCCCATGGCGATGCCCGCCACCGGACGGCGCAGCGGCACGCCGGCATCCATCAGCGACAGCGAGCCGCCGCAGACCGAGGCCATCGAGGACGAGCCGTTGGACTCGGTGATCTCCGACACGACGCGGATCGTGTAGGGGAACTCGTGGGCCGGCGGCAGGACCGGGCGGATCGCCCGCCAGGCGAGCTTGCCGTGGCCGATCTCGCGGCGGCCCGGCGAGCCCATCCGGCCAGTCTCGCCGACGCTGTAGGGAGGAAAGTTGTAGTGGAGCAGGAAGCGCTCCTTGTAGGTGCCTTCCAGCGCGTCGATGAACTGCTCATCCTCGCCGGTGCCGAGGGTGGCAACCACAAGGGCCTGGGTCTCGCCGCGGGTGAACAGGGCCGAGCCGTGGGCGCGGGGCAGCACGCCGACCTCGGAGAGGATCGAGCGGACCGTCTTCACGTCGCGGCCGTCGATGCGGGCGCCGCTGTCGAGGATGTTCCAGCGGACCACCTTCGACTGGGCCTCCTTGAAGGCGGCCTTGACCTTCTCCGCCGGGAACTTCTCGGCGCCCTCCGGGCAGAGGGCGGCCATCACCTTCGCCTTCACGGCGTCGACGGCGGCGTAGCGCTCCTGCTTGACGGTCTTGGTGTAGGCGGCGCGGAGCTCCGCCTCGCAGACCTCCAGGACGGCCTTCTCGACGTCGGCGTTCTCGGGGGCCTTGAAGTCGCGCGGCTCCTTGGCGGCCTTCTCGGCGAGGCGGATGATCGCCTCGATCACCGGCTGGAAGTGCTTGTGGCCGAACATCACGGCGCCGAGCATCACCTCCTCGGAGAGCTCCTTGGCCTCCGACTCGACCATCAGCACCGCGTCCTGCGTGCCGGCGACGACGAGGTCGAGGCTCGACTCTTCCTTGGTCTCGGTGACCAGCGGGTTCAGCCGGTAGCCGCCGTTGATGTAGCCGACGCGGGCGCCGCCGATCGGGCCCATGAACGGCACGCCCGAGATGGTCAGGGCCGCGGAGGCCGCGACCATCGCGACAATGTCGGGATCGTTCTCGAGATCGTGGGTCAGGACGGTGACGACGACCTGCGTGTCGTTGCGCCAGCCGTCGATGAAGAGCGGGCGGATCGGGCGGTCGATCAGGCGGGAGACCAGAGTCTCCTTCTCGGAGGGACGGCCCTCGCGCTTGAAGTAGCCGCCCGGGATGCGGCCGGCGGCGTAGGCGCGCTCCTGGTAGTTCACGGTGAGCGGCATGAAGTCGATGCCGGGCTTCGGCTCCTTGGCGGCGACCACGGTCGCGAGCACCGAGGTCTCACCGTAAGTGGCGATGACGGCGCCGTCGGCCTGGCGCGCGACCTTGCCGGTCTCCAGGACGAGCTTGCGGTCGCCCCACATCAGCTCTTCGCGTTGAACGTCGAACATTCTCAATCTCTTCCTTGCCTGCGGCGGGCCCAAGCCCGGCGCCGCCCGGGGGCAAGACGGCGAGACACTGCGCCCGAGAACGCTCGGTGAAGTGTCTCGCGATCCTGCCCCGACGCTGGCGCCTCGAAGCGGCCCGTTTGTCGGGAGGCCGGACCCATTCCGGCAGCCCGCGATGATGAAACGCGGCCCCGGGCCGGGCCCGGAACCGCGCGAGACGTGCCTTAGCGGCGGATGCCGAGACGCTCGATGAGGGCGCGGTAGCGGGCCTCATCCTTGCGCTTGACGTAGTCGAGCAGCGAGCGGCGCTGCGAGACCAGCTTCAGGAGGCCGCGGCGGGAATGGTTGTCCTTGCCGTGGGTCTTGAAGTGGCCGGTGAGGTTGGTGATCCGCTCGGTTAGGATCGCCACCTGGACCTCGGGGGACCCGGTGTCCTTGGCGTCCTTGCGGTGTTCCTTGATGAGCGCGGTCTTGCGCTCTGCCGTGATCGACATCGCGTGCCTTTCGGGTTGTGCTGGTCGGAAGCGGCGCCCCAAACGGGCGCGCGCGGGCTCGGCGTTCGGCCGGTGCCGGGATGTCGTCCAGCACGGTCACAGCGCCAAGCGGCTCAAGCCCCGCCCGGCAACCCGGGTCGAGGCCGCGCGATCCATACACGAAACCGACGGTTATGCCAGTCCCGAGCCGGGCGGGCCGCAGCGGTGGCGCGTCGCGGCTGTCCGGGCCCGTCCAAAGAACGGTTAACGCCGCCGTGCTACCCGGAACCGCTCACGCGACGCGGCCCGGCGATGAACGGCACCTTCTCGGATGCGTGCGGCGTCGCCGTCGCGACGCTGCTCGGTATCCCCCTCGTTCTCGTGCCGGGCTATGCCCTGGGCGGCCTGACCGGCATCCTCGGGTTCCGCTCGCTCGCGCCCGGCGACCGCCTCCTGTGCGGGGCGCTCCTCGGGATCGGGCTGCTGCCGGCCCTCGACAGCCTGCTGATCCAGGCGGGCGGCGTCCCGGTCGCGGCCCTCGCGACCGGCGCCCTCGGGCTCGCCGCACTGCGGCCGGTCTCGCGGAGCCTGCGCGAGTCCCTCGACCGGGCGGCGCTCGCCCTCGCGCTGCTCTGGCTCGGCGTCGTGGCCTACGCGCTGATCGACGTCGATACCGGCACCGCCCTCTACCGGCCCGTGACGATCATCGACCTCGTCAAGCACGCCGCCCTGACCCGCGCGATCGTGGAGCACGGATTGCCGCCGGTGGACCCGTTCTTCGCCCGGCCCGAGCGGGCGGGCTACTATTACGGCTTCTACACGCTCACCGCCCTGGTTGACTGGGCGGGCGGACGGCTGGTCGACGGGCGGACCGCCTTCGCGGGCGTGGCCTTCTGGACCGGCCTCGCGCTCCTCGGCCTGATCGACCGTCTGCTCGCGGCGACCGGACTCGTCGCGGACGCCGCGCCCCGGCTCGTGCGCCGCGCGGTGCTGATGCTGCTGCCGGCCGGAAGCCTCGACATCCTGCTGGTCCTCGCCGACCGGACGACGTCCGGGACTTGGCTGCCGGTCCCGGAATGGCTGAACGAGCAGGTCCTCAACTGGCCGGCCTCGCTGGTCTGGGTGCCGCACCACGTCGCCGGCGCCCTGGCCGGGTGGCTCGGACTCCTGGCCCTGGCGGAGGTCGCGGACCGGGCGCGGCCGGACAGGCGCGCGGAGGCGGCGGCGATCGGCGTCGCGGCACTCGCCTTCGCGGCCTGCGCGGGCCTGTCCGTCTGGGTCTGCCTCGGCACGGCGGGTGCGGCCGGTGCCTGGCTGGTGCTGCTCGGCCTGGAGCGCCGCTGGCGCGCCGCGGCCAGGCTGGCGGTTGCCGGCCTGCTCAGCGCCGCGCTGGCCGCCCCCTACCTGCTGAGCGTCCTGGCCAACCGGACCGACGGCGGCGCGCCGATCCGGTTCTCGATCCGGCGATTCGGGCCGCTCGACGGCCTCGTCGACGAGCCGGCCCTGAGCGCGCTCCGCCTGATCCTCCTGCCGCTGAACTATTACACGGCCCTGGGGGTCTGCGCCGCCGGTGCGCTGCTGTTCTGGCGCCTCGTGCTCCGCCGGGAGGCGCACGGGCGCGAGGCCGGACGCCTGCTCACGCTCTGCGCCGTGGCGAGCCTGCTCCTCGGCGGCGTCCTGCGCTCGGCGATCCTCAACAACGACCTCGGCGCGCGCGTGGTCCTGCTCGCGCAGGTCGCGACCCTGGTCTGGACCGTGGTGGCCCTGACCCGCCTGAGCGAGGCGCGGCGGCTCCGGTTCCCCGGCCTCCTCGCCGCGCTGCTGATCCTCGGCTACGCGACGACTCTCTACGGCTTCGTCGGGATGCGCGCCTATCCCGCCTCGGACCGGCCCGCCTTCGCCCGCCTCGCCGGCCGTCCCGATATCGACCGGGCGCTGCGCGCGGCCTACGCCTGGGCGGGCACGCACCTGCCCCGGGACCTGGTGCTGCAGCAGTCGCCGGTGCCGCACCGGGTGTTCGATTTCGGGCTCTACGGCCTCCAGCCGACGGGGGTGGCGGACGCGGAGGCGCGCCTGTTCGGCGCCCCGCCGGACGCCGTGGCGTCGCGGCTCGCCGACGTCGCGCCGGTCTTCCGCGACCGCCTGGACGGCGCCGAGGTGCGGCGGCGCGCCGAAGCGGCCGGGATCGGCGCCCTGGTCGTCACCGCGCAGGACGCCCCCTGGAGCAGCCCCGATTCCTGGGTCTGGCGCAGCACCGCGGTCTACGCCGATCCGCTCGTCCGGATCCTGCGGGTCCAGGATCTCCGTGGAGGATCTCCGTGACTGAACCCAGTCCCGCGGCACCCACCCGCCCGCGCGCCGGGCAGGCCCTGCGCTGGCTCTGCGCCCAGGCGCTGCTGCAGGCCGGCGCCGTCGTCGTCGGCTTCGCCTGCTTCGTGCTGCTGTTCCAGACGGATCTGTGGTCCGGCGTGACGATCCTGTTCTACCGCGGACTGATCCTGCTCGCGGTCGCCTTCCTGCTGACCCTGGCGGTCACGGCGGCGCTGGCCGGGCTCGGCCGGGCCTGGGGATTGCGCCGACGGGACGCCCTCGGCGCCTGCGTCCTGTCGCTGTCCCTGAACCTCAGCGCCTTCGTGATCCTGCCGGTGACGGTCGACCGGTCGATCAGCGTGTTCCTGCTCGGCCAGATGGCCGCCCATCCCGGGGAGCGCTTCACGCCTGAGCGCGCGCGGGCGGTGTTCGAGCGGGTCTATCTCGGCGAGTTCCGGCAGATGGAGCGGCGCTTGGCCGAGCAGCAGGCCTCCGGCAACGTCGCGCGAGCGGGTGACGGCTACGTCATCACCTCGCAGGGCAGCGCCTTCATCCGCTTCTGCGGCCTCGTCGCCCGGGCGTTCCGGACCGACACCCGGATGATCGCCGCCGCACCGTCCCCGCCCGGCGGGGGCGACCCGGAAGCGCGCGGCGGGGCGCCTGAACCCGATCCCGTGGGCGCGGTGCGGCGGTAGGCTGTATCGACTCGGGATGAGGACGGTGCGGCGCCGGTCCGGGCGGTTCCGCGGAGGCCACCGTCCGGGCATGAAAAGTGCCGGGTGACGATCCGGGCGAGGGAGAACGGACGCGATGGCGGAGTCCGCGGTGACCACGGGTGAACGGGCGGGCGCGGGGCGCGGACTCGCCCGGAGCCTCACCGCGCCGGGCCTCGTCGCCATCGGCCTCGGCGCCACGATCGGCGCCGGCATCTTCGTGCTCACCGGGACGGCGGCGGCGCAGTACGCGGGCCCGGCGCTCAGCCTCTCCTTCGTGATCGGCGGCGTCGCCTGCGGCCTCGTCGGCCTGTGCTACGCCGAGCTGGCCGCCATGATCCCCGAGCCGGGATCGACCTACACCTACACCCGCGCGAGCCTCGGGCGGCTTCCCGCCTGGATCATCGGCTGGGACCTCGTCCTCGAGTTCGCCGTGGCCGCGGCGACCGTGGCGGTGGGCTGGTCGGGCTACGCGCAGTCCCTCGCGGCGGAGTTCGGCCTGCATCTGCCGCCGGCCCTGGCCGGGGCGCCCGGCGCCGGCGGCCTCGTCAACCTCCCGGCGGCCGGGATCGTGCTGCTGCTCAGCGCCCTGCTGATGCGCGCCACCGCGGAAGCCTCCCTGGTCAACGGCCTGCTGGTCGCCTGCAAGGTCGCGATCATCCTGGCTTTCGTGGGTGTCGGCGTGGCCCATCTGCGGCCCGAACTCTGGCACCCGTTCGTGCCGGAGAATGCCGGGACCTTCGGCGCCTACGGCTGGAGCGGCGTGTTCCGCGGCGCCGCGGTGGTGTTCTTCGCCTTCGTGGGCTTCGAAACCGTGGCGACGGCCGCGGGCGAGTGCCGGGCGCCGCAGCGCGACGCGCCGGTCGGCCTGATCGGCTCGCTGCTGATCACCACGATCCTGTACGTGGCCATGGCGGCCGTCCTCACGGGACTCGTGCCCTATCGCGACCTGAACGTCGCCGACCCGGTCGCCAAGGCGGTCGACGTGATCGGCCTGACGGGCTTCGCCACGATCATCAAGGCCGGCGCCCTGATCGGCCTGACCACCTCGGCACTGACCGCCCTCTACGGGCAGAGCCGGATCTTCTTCGCCATCGCCCGCGACGGGCTCCTCCCGGGGATCTTCTGCCGGGTCCATCCGGTGACGCGGGTGCCCGTGGCGAGCCAGCTGGTGATCGGCCTGTTCACGGCGGCCGTGGCGGGGCTCGTGCCCATCGACGTCCTGGGCGAGATCGTCAGTATCGGCACGCTCCTGGCCTTCTGCCTCGTCTGCGCGACGGTGCTGATCCTGCGCCGAACCGATCCGGACCGGGCGCGCCCGTTCCGCGTGCCGGCGGTGACCCTCATCGCCGGACTGGGGATCCTGTCCTGCGTGACGCTGATGGCCTCGCTCCCGGCCGACACCTGGATCCGCCTCGCGGTCTGGCTGGCGATCGGCCTCGCGATCTACGCCGGCTACGGCCGGCGGCACGGCCGGCTCAGCTGATCAGGTTGATGGTGGCCTGCGCGAGCGTCTTGATCGAGGCCGAGGCGCTCAGGCTCAATTCGTAGTTCCGGACCACCCGCTGGAGGTCGGCCGATTCGACCGCGACGTTGACGTTCGGCAGACGGACATAGCCGGTCGGGTCGGCCCCGGGATTGGTCGGGTCGTAGCGGGTGCGGAAGCCGGTGGTGTCGCGGACGATCCGGCCGACCGGGTCGCGGGGGCTGTCGGCCGCCACCGGGGCGAACACCGCGATCTTGCGGGCGTAGGGGGCACCGCCCGGGGTGGTCGGGACCGAATCGGCGTTGGCGAGGTTCTCGGAGATCGCGCGGATCCGCCCGCTCTGCACCTGCCGGCCGGCGGCCAGGGCGCCAGCGGCCGAGTTGAGGGCGCTGGTATCCGGCATGCGCGGGCCCTGTCGACGGCGAGAATCTGACCGAATCCTTGCCGAACAGCCTTAACCGGGGGTTAAGACGCTCGCGCGGAGAGGCTCAGCGCGTCCCGAAGATCCTGCCCGTCGGTCAGGCGAAGGCCGCGGCGGCGCAGCGCGGCCAGCATCGCGCGGTCGGGGAACGGGCAGTAGGGCAGAACGGGCTCGGACCGCCCCTCCGGCAGGGTTCCGCTCCGGGTGACGTCCTCGAGCAACCGGTCGAGCATCCCGCGCCCGTGGGCGTGGAGCGCCACCGAGGCCCGGGTCGCGGTGGTACCCTCGGGCAGCGCCAGCGCCTCCTGGGCGAGGATCGCGCCGGTGTCGATCGCGGCGGCCAGCCGGTGCAGGGTCATGCCGAACTGCCCGGGCCCGTCGGCCAGCGCGTGGATCGTCGGCACCGGGCCCCGGTGGCGGGGCAGCAGGCCGGGATGCCCGTTGATCCCGCCGAGCCGCGCCAGCCCGATGGTCTCGGGCTTCAGGATCTGGTCGAAATGGTAGGTGAGGATCAGGTCCGGCGCCGCGTCCCGGAGGGCCCGCGCGACGTCGGGACCGTTGACGTCGTCGACCGTCAGGGTCGGGACGCCGAGGCGGCGGCACAGGGTCCTGAGCGGCGTCGCCTCCGGCGCGTCGCCGCTTCCCGACGCCGCTTGGGTCAGGGGTGCCAGGGGCCGCAGCAGGTCCGGCAGGCCGAAATTGACCGCGAGGTAGGGCAGAATCCCGGGGCCCGAGCGCGCGAGGTGCCGCCGGATCTGCCCAGTGAGGCCGCCGCTCGACGGCCGCTCGGCGTTGGAGAGCCCGACCAGCGCGATGTCGGCCCGGAGATCGGCGACGAGCCGGCGCACCGCGCGGGCGTTCGGCAGTGCCTCCAGAACGAACAGCGCGATCCGGGGTCGCGCCATCAGCGCCGCTTCCGGCGCTGGAAACGGAAGGCGTAGAGGCCGGCCTTGCGGACGTTCTCGGGCAGGAGCAGCACGGTGCGCGCGAGCGCCGTGAGGATGAACGGGAACGCGATCACGTCGCGGTTGGCCGCGATGCCCTTGGCGATCCGCACGGCCGCCTCCTCGGCGCTGATCTCGAGCGGCCGCCAACCCTTGAGCTCGCCGCCCATCGGCGTCTTCACGTAGCCCGGGGTGACGACGTTGACCTTCACGCCGCGGGGCGCGACCTTCTGGCGCAGGGCGAGACCGTGGGCGACGAGCGCGGCCTTGGCACCGCTATAGGCTGGCGCGTCCTGGAGCGGCGCGTAGGCCGCGAGCGACGACAGCAGCACGATCTGGCCGCGCCCGCGCTGGAGCATCAGCGTCAGGGCGGGCAGGATCACGTTGAGCGTGCCGGTGTAATTGATGTCGGCGGTCTCGAAGGCCACATCCTCGGCCTCCACCTGCCCTTCCTGGTTGCCGCCGTTCACCGCCGCGTTGGCGATGACGAGGTCGAGGGGGGCCTCGGCATCCGACCGGTGGACCAGCGCCACGGTGGCGGCCCGGTCGCGGGTGTCGAGGCGGGCGGTCTCGACGGCGGCGCCGCTGGCGCGGCAGTCCCGGGCGACCGCCTCCAGCCGCTCGGCGTTGCGGCCGACGAGGATGAGGCTCGCGCCGGTTTGCGCGTAATGGCGCGCCAGCGCGGCGCCGATGCCGCTCGACGCGCCGGTGATCAGAATGCGGGGCATGGGGCGGGTTACGCCGCCGCGCGGGGAAAGATCAAGGCCGGGAACGGCTCACCGGCGGTTAAACGCGCTTCAAAGGCCGCCGAATGGCGACGGCCCGGGAGCCGGGCGAGCCCGGTCAGTAGACCGGCGCGAGCTCGCCGTCGCGCTCGGCTGCCTCACTCACCGCCCGCGCCGCCGCCAGCATCGCGTCGGGGAGGGCGGCCTCCATCCGCGGTACCGAGCCGGCCACCGCGCGGTCGATCGCCTCCTTGGAGAAGAAGCCGCCGTTGACCTGGGTCCGGTGCAGGACCACGCGGCGGAAATCCGCCATCAGGTCCGTCTCCGGCGGCGTCGGATTCTTCCAGAAGCTGTCGAGGTCGCCCTGATGGGTCAGGCCGGCCATGTTGTAGATCGCGGTGCCGACCGCGTGGGTCGGGCAGCCCATCTCCAGGGACAGCATCCCCACCGTCGAGTTGACGATGACCACGCCGCGGGCGCCCTTGATCAGGGCCGGCAGGTCGCCGCCGTCGATGAAGTCGAGCCGGTCGCTGACGCCGTGGCGGCGGGCCGAGGCGCGGGCGAACTTGCGCCAGTTGATCAGGCCGCTGTCGAGCGGGTGCAGCTTCACCAGCAGCCGGGTCGGCGCCGACGAGCCGTCCGCGAAGGACTTGATCACCCGGTCCATGAAGCCCTCGACGCCGAGGAACGGCGAGTGGACCCGGATCTGGTAGTCGCTGTCGAGCTGCAGCGGCAGCAGGAAGTAGTCGCAGCCGACCGCGCGGTAGATCTCGTCGCAGCGCGCCGCCTCGCGGCGGGTATGCGCGCGGCGGGCGAACTTCTTGATCCAGCCCGCATACTCGGCCGCGATATGGGTCGGCCGGTGGCTGCGGAAATGGGGGAAGAGGTAGGGGAACAGGACGTTGGCGAGGTTGTAGCCGACGTCCCAGACGCTGCGCCGGGCCATGTCGCCCGTGGAGGGCATCGCCCGGCCGGGTTGCGGCAGGCGCCGCGCCAGGGCGCGGATCTCGGCGGCCGTCCGGGGGAGGGACGAGAAGCCGTTCACGCCGCCCAGCTCGCAGGTGATCCAGTTCGGGCGGATATAGCCCTCCTCGAACACGTGCACCCGCAGGCCGCGATACTCGGCGATCATGCGGGCCGCCTTGTGGAACGGCCGGCAATCGCCGAACAGCACGATGTCGGTCACGCCCTCGCGGTCGAGATAGGCGTCGAGATACTCGCCCCAGGTCTCGCGGCGACCGCGGTAATTCTCGGCCTCGCCGCTCCAGAACAGCCAGTCGCCGGGGCAGAGATTGATGCGCCGGACGGAGTGTCCCCGCGCGCGCAGCGCCTGTCCGAGATCGGAGAAGAACGGCGTCGCGATGCCCTGCAGGAAGAGGAAGGTCGCGGGGCGGTCGCGGAGGGCGTCGAGGGCGGGCTGTTGCATTCCGCGGCGCTTCTGTCCTTGACCCTGGGCCGGATGAACCGAACTGGCGAGAGACTCTTGAGGTGGCACGGTGCCCGGCGAGCCCGCAATCCGAAGCCATGCCGCGGCATGGCGTTTCCGCGCCGGCGTGGCCCGTCTGCAACGGTCCCGCGTCTGCGGCCTAGCCTCCGGAATAGGCGGGCAATCGCGGCGACGATATGTCCAAATCCTTTCCAGGACGTGGCGACGGCGACGCGCGCTCAGGTTGTCCCCGCGTTGCATCACCATCCCATGCCGGCGAAAATGCGCTACAGGCCTGTTCCGCACCTCACCCGACCGGAGCCGGACGCACCCACCATGCCCGCAGACCCGACCCCGTCGCTCTACGCGACCGGCCGCACGATCCGCCGCCTGAGGGCGGAGATCGAGGCCGCGACGGGCCTCGCCTTCGGTCCGGCGCGCCCCGGCGCCGTCGGCGCGACCTGGGGCGCGGGGAGCCTCGCCGGGCGCCTGCTGGCGCTGACGGGGCGGCGCCGGCTCGTGGTCGCGCCCGGGCCGCTCCTGAGCCCCTACGACTCGCCGGAGTCCGGCTTCGCATCCCTGCGGATCACCCTCGACGGGGCGCCTCTCGGCGGGGAGGGCGGCGTCCATTACCTCGACCCCTGGACCGGGGAGCCGATCGACCGCGCGACCTGCGCCGAGCGGGTGGCGTGGCTCGCCACGCGCTTTGCCGAGAACGACCGGCGGGTGGTCTATGTCGGGATGTCGCGCTGGAAGCGGCCCGCCCTCGACGTCCTGGGCGCGGGCCCCGCCGGACGGCCGATCCACACCATGACCACCGAGGCCGCGATCGCCGCGGGACAGCGCCACGGCGGCCGCCTCCTCGCCTGGGCGACGCGGGCGCCCGGTCAGCTCGAGGAAGCCTGCGCGCGGGCCGGCCTGCCGCTGGCCCGCGTGGAGGACGGGTTCCTGCGCTCCGTGGGGCTCGGCGCCAGCCTGCAGCCCGGCGCCTCCATCGTGGTGGACGACCTCGGCATCTACTACGACCCGCGCCGGGAGAGCCGCCTGCAGCGGCTGCTCGCCGAGGCCGACTTCACCCCGGACCTCGTCGCCCGGGCGCGGCGCCTGCGCGAGGAGGTCGTGGCGCGCCGGCTCAGCAAGTACAATGTCGGCCTCGACGCCGCCGCGCTCGACTGGCCGGCCGGCCAGCGGATCGTCCTCGTGCCCGGCCAGGTGGAGGACGACGCCTCGGTGCGCCACGGCTCGCCGCTGGTCCGCTCGAACCGGGCGCTGCTGGAGGCGGCGCGGCGGCGCAACCCGGACGCGTTCCTGCTCTACAAGCCGCATCCCGACGTGGAGGCCGGCTTCCGGCCCGGCATCATCCCGGAGGCGGAGGCCCTGACCCTGGCCGACCGGATCGTGGGCGGCATCAGCATCGTCGACCTCCTCGACCGGGTGCATCACGTCGAGACCATGACGTCCCTCGCCGGGTTCGAGGCCCTGATCCGCGGCCTCACCGTGGCGACCCACGGCCGGCCGTTCTACTCCGGCTGGGGCCTGTCGGAGGATCTCGCGCCGGGCGCCGACCGCGGCCGCCGGCTGAGCCTCGATGAGCTGGTGGCCGGCGCCATGATCCTCTACGCGCGCTACCTCGACCCGGTGGCGATGAAGCCGTGCACGCCGGAACAGCTCCTCGACCGCCTCAGCGCGGCCCGGGCGGCGGCGCCGCGCAACGCCCTCTCGCTCGGCCGGACGGCCCACCTAGTGATGCGTGCCCGCTACGGCCTCCTCAATCCCGTCGTGCGGGCCCTGCGCAGCCGGCGCGGCGTCGGCCGCGAGGCCGGCGGCGGACCGCGCTAGGGCGCGGCGCGCGGCGCGAATCCGGTTCCGCGAGACCCTGATGTGACACCAAAGCGATAGCGCGCGCTGCTAGAGTCCGCCCGCAACCGCCCGCCCCGGGACCGTTTCCGATCATTCCGGATCAGGAACGGCTCGCAAGCCCTTGCTCCCGCGCGCTGTTTCCTGCCGGACCGGATGCCGGCGGCGAGCAGGCCCGCCCCACGCTGAGTGCCCGTGTCTTGACGACGTTCCTCATCGCCACCGGTCTCGCGCTCGCCGTGTGCCTCGCCCTGGAGGTGTTCGCGGGCGACTCGATCACCCGGGCGAGCCTCGCGCCCCGGGATCTCGGCCTGCGGCTGCTCGGCTACCTGCTGATCCTGCTGTTCTGGTTCGAGTTCTCCTGGCGGCCCTGGCTCGCGGGGCTGACCTGCGTGATCACCGTGGCGATCCTGATCGTCGTCAGCCGCGCGAAGCGCTCGGTGATCGGCGAGCCGCTGCTGTTCAGCGATTTCGCCCTGCTGCCGCAAGTGCCGCGGCACCCGCAGCTCTACTACATCCCGCCCCTGTGGGACCCGCGCATCTCCGTGCCGGTCCTGCTCACCGCGGCGTTCACCGCCCTTTGGTACTGGATCGAGCCGAGCGTGCTGCCCGCCGCGACCGTGCCGCGGGTGCTGGCGATGCTCGGCCTCCCGCTCGCGCTCTGGCTGCTGGTCAAGGCCGCCCCGCGGCCGCCGCTCGCCCGGCTGATCGCCCGCTGGTTCCCCGAGCCCGACCTGGAGGCCGACGTGACCCGGGTCGGCCTCCCGGCGAGCCTCCTCGGCTACACCGCCCGCGCGATGGCGGGCGGCGTGCCGGTGCCCGCGGCGCCGGCGCTGCCGGAGGGCCCGGGCGACGATGTCGTCGTGGTGATCCAGCTCGAATCCTTCGTCGATCCGGAGCGGCTCGGCGGTGCGAAACTGCCGGCGATGGACCTGTTCCGAACCCGGGCCGCGCAGTACGGGCGCCTGCGGGTTCCGGCGCACGGTGCCTACACGATGCGCAGCGAGCACGCGGTGCTCACAGGCCGTCCGTCCGAGAGCCTCGGCTTCGGCCGCTACGACCCCTACACGTCGCGCAGCGGCGACGAGCCGACGAGCCTCGCCCGGCTCGCCGGGAGTCGGGGCTACGGGACCCTGTTCCTGCACCCGTTCCACCGCGACTTCTTCCGCCGGGCGCGGGTGATGGAGGCCTTCGGCTTCGCCGATCTCGTGATGGGCGAAGCGTTCGCGGAGGCGCCGCGCGTCGGGCCCTATGTCGGGGACGTCGCCCTCGGCGCGCGCCTCCTCGCGGAAGTCCGGGCCCGGCGCGCGCCGCTGTTCCTGTTCTGCGTGACCATGGAGAACCACGGCCCCTGGAAGCCCGGGCGGCTGCCGGGCATCGACGATCCGCAGGCGCAGTACCTCCATCACGTCGCCAATACCGGGCGGATGGTCGAGGATCTCGTCGCGGGCCTGGACGCCGTCGCCCGCGAGCGCGGCCAGACCATCACGCTCTGCGTGTTCGGCGACCACGCACCGTCGCTGCCGAGCTGCAAGCCGGGCTTCGGCGGGCGGACGACCGAGTACGCCCTGTTCCGCTTCGGCCGCCCGCAGGCGGTCCCGCGCCGCGCCGACATCGCCGCCGACGAGCTCGGTCGGGCGCTCCGCGGGGCCCTCGCGACGGCACCTGCGGACATCGCCGCGGGGACATGATACGGTTAAGCTTGCGCGGCATAAGCGTGGCCGTGCCACGCTGGTGACGCATTGCCCGCGGATAGCGCGACCGTCCGCACGGCGGCCGCCGCACCGGCGCGGTCGTTAAAGCGATCGCAGCGTTTGGCGGTCAAACTGGGTATCCCGGCCCGGGCCAGCGATGGCGCGGGCTCGGCGAGGAGAAATCTTTGTGATGCTGCGTAAGACGGCGTGCACCGCCCTGATGGCCGCCCTCGCGGCTGGATCTGCCGGCGGCTGCACGTACATGCCCGCGGCGGGTCCGACGGCGAGCGCGATCCAGGCCGGGGCCGAGGTCGCCACGGCCGACGGCGGGATCCTTGCCCGCTACGAGATCATCGACGTCACGCCCTCCGTGGTCGAGGCCCTGCGCGGCCGCCCCCTCGACAGCCTGCTCGCCTCCTTCGGCGACCATCGCCCCTCCTCCGAGCCGGTCATCGGCATCGGCGACATGGTCTCGGTCTCCGTCTGGGAAGCCGGATCCGGCGGCCTGTTCTCCGGACCCCTCGTCGCCGACCGCTTCTCCGCCGGATCCAAGTCCGCCCTCATCCCCGAGCAGCCCGTCGGGCGCGACGGCGCCATCTCGGTGCCCTATGCCGGCCGCATCAAGGTCGCCGGCCGCCGCACCCAGGACGTCCAGGCGCTCATCGAGAACGAACTCGCCGGCAAGGCCATCCAGCCCCAGGTGCTGGTCTCGGTCACCCGCCCGATCTCCCAGGCCGTCACCGTCACCGGCGAGGGCGCCGCCGGCGCCCGCCTGCC